>JACQDG010000412.1 GCA_016201185.1 Acidobacteriota bacterium
CGGCCGGCGAAATTGCTTCCTCCAGCCTCGCAGGTGGGTTCCCGGAAGAGGTTGGTCCAGCGTTGGATCTTTTGCGTTCATGTTTGGCGTCTTTTTCGAAGATACTGGAAAGAGGAGAACTTTTCCATGAGCTATACTACCGCCGATGTTTTGCCAGGCCAGAGCCATCCGCTTTCCGGCGAGGAGTTGCGGCTGATTGACGCTTACTGGCGCGCCGCGAACTACCTCTCGGTCGGGCAAATCTACCTATACGATAATCCGCTGCTGAAGGAGCCGCTCGAGCCGGAACACGTCAAGCCCCGCTTGCTCGGGCACTGGGGCACCACGCCCGGCCTCAACTTCATCTATGTGCATCTGAACCGCCTCATCAAGAAGCACGACCTGAACGTCATATACGTCACGGGTCCCGGGCACGGGGGCCCCGGGATTGTCGCTAACACCTATCTGGAGGGCACCTACAGCGAGTTCTATTCGCATATTCCGCAAAATGCCCAGGGCCTGAAGCAGCTTTGCAAGCAGTTTTCCTTCCCCGGCGGCATCCCCAGCCACACCGCCCCGGAGACGCCGGGATCGATCCACGAGGGCGGGGAACTGGGCTACGCGCTTCTGCATGCCTATGGCGCGGCCTTCGACAACCCGGATTTGCTGGTGTGTTGCGTGGTCGGCGACGGCGAAGCGGAGACGGGACCGCTGGCCGCGAGCTGGCACTCGAACAAGTTCCTGAACCCGGAGCGGGATGGCGCTGTTTTGCCGATCCTGCACCTGAATGGCTACAAGATTGCCAATCCCACGGTGCTGGCGCGAATCAGCAACGAGGAGCTGGCCCACCTGTTCACCGGCTACGGCTACAAACCTTATTTCGTGGAAGGAAAAGAGCCGAAGGCCATGCACCAGCTCATGGCAGGAGCACTGGACGAAGTGCTGGCCGAGATCCAGGCCATTCAGGAGGAGGCCCGTTCCCGTGGGTTCGCGCAGCGACCTGCCTGGCCGATGATCATTTTGCGGACGCCGAAGGGCTGGACGGGTCCCAAAGCAGTGGACGGTCTGCCGGTGGAAGGCTCCTTCCGCTCGCACCAGGTACCGCTGGCCGGTTTTGGGTCTCATCCGGAGCGCCTGAAGATGCTCGAAGCGTGGATGAAGAGCTACCGCCCGGAAGAGCTTTTCGACGCCAAGGGCAAGCTACGGCCGGAGCTGGCCGAGCTCGCGCCGAAGGGCCCGCGCCGCATGGGCGCCAATCCACACGCCAACGGCGGCTTGCTGCTAAAGGACCTCATCCTGCCGGACTTCCGCGACTACGCCGTCGATGTGCCCCAGCCGGGCGCGGTCGAGGTTGAGGCGTGCCGTGTCATGGGCTATCTCCTGCGCGACGTGATGAAGCTGAACGTCGAGGCGCGGAACTTCCGCGTCTTCGGACCCGATGAAACCGCCTCGAACCGGCTGGGCGCCCTGTTTGAGGTGACCAACCGAGCCTGGACTGCCCAGATTCTCCCTACCGATGATCACTTGGCAGCCGATGGGCGCGTGATGGAGGTGCTGAGCGAACACATGTGCCAGGGCTGGCTCGAAGGCTATCTGCTCACGGGCCGGCACGGCTTCTTTTCCTGCTACGAAGCGTTCATCCACATCGTTGATTCGATGTTCAACCAGCACGCCAAGTGGCTGAAGGTCACGCGAGAAATCCCCTGGCGGCGTCCCATCGCCTCGCTGAACTACCTGCTGACGTCGCACGTGTGGCGGCAGGACCACAACGGCTTCAGTCACCAGGACCCCGGGTTTATCGACCACGTCGTCAACAAGAAGGCGGGCATTGTCCGGGTGTACCTGCCGCCCGATGCCAACACTCTGCTTTCGGTGACCGATCATTGCCTGCGCAGCCGCCATTACGTGAACGTGATCGTGGCGGGCAAGCAGCGGGCGCTGCAGTGGCTGGACATCGACGCCGCGGTGCGGCACTGCACGGCGGGGATCGGCGTCTGGGGCTGGGCCAGCAACGACCAGGGAAGCGAGCCGGACGTAGTGATGGCGTGCTGCGGCGACATACCCACTCTCGAGACGCTGGCCGCGGTCGACCTGCTTCGCCGGCACGTTCCTGACCTGAAGATTCGGGTGGTCAATGTTGTCGACCTGATGACATTGCAGCCCTCGAGCGAGCATCCCCACGGCCTGCCGGACCGGGAATTCGATTCCATTTTCACGGCCGACCGGCCGATCGTCTTCGCTTTTCATGGCTACCCGTGGCTGATCCACCGGCTCACCTACCGCCGGACGAACCATCCGAACCTGCACGTGCGGGGCTACAAGGAGGAGGGGACCACGACCACTCCGTTCGACATGGCCGTGCTGAACGACCTGGACCGCTTCCACCTGGCGGGCGACGCGATTGACCGCGTGCCACGCCTGGGAAATATCGCCGGCCACTCGAAGCAGTTCCTGCGCGACAAGCTGATCGAGCACAAGCAGTACATCACCCGCTACGGGGACGACATGCCGGAGATTCGCGACTGGAAATGGCCGTACTGAGGAGCAGGAGCCACCCTGAGCAGATCCAAGTGTAAGTCTTCGCACAGGTGCAGGCGCCGCGGGTGCGCCCGGAGAGGTTTACAAATCTTTACACTCGCGGGGTAACTTTGTGGCTCGCCGCCGGGTTCTATTAGCAGACGTCGAGTGTACTTACTCTGTATGTACTCAAGATAGGCATGGCGCGCATGGGAGAGGACCGCCTGCAATCCCGGCTGAAATCGACAACCTCACTGAACCGCAAGGGTAAGGCAGCGATACGGCCGGAGACGATCGAAGTACAGCAGGAGGAAGAATCCATCGACGTCGTTTTCCGCTTTCCCAAGGAAGAACCCATCAGGCTGGAGGACAAGGAGGTCGAGTTCGTCAGCCGGTTTGGACCGCTCGAATTCAAGGGAAAGTTCAGGATGAAGGATATGGAGTACGGAGGCGGTCTCGCATTGTAGAAGGGGCTTCCAAGGTCAGGGTTACCCTTCTCACGGACGCCGGAGACCGCTTCGCGCGCCAGGGCGCCACGACAGCGGAGAGCGGGCTCAAATCAAAAGGATTGGCGGGGACGGCCGGACCCCGTGATGCAGAGACCCGGATGGCTTGAAGTCCGGAACTCCGATCTGGGGACCCGCCTAGAACGAGGCCACAATCAGCGGCGTGGAGGTAGGGGCCGGGGCCCCGGCCTCGGGCTCCAGGGTAACGGCGACGGCCGCGGCCGTGGAAAGGTCCACTGGCAGGGACCAGACATGGGTAGCTTCGCCGCGCGGGTCGGAGTTGAACAGTCCGGCAGGCGCTGGCGGGCCGCTCTTGGGCACGATCCACATTTCGTAGATTCTTCCGGCCGGAGCGGGCGGCAAGCGGGAAGCCAACAGCAGCACACCGCGCTGCGGGTGCACCCAGATGCGGCCGCGGGGGGGTTCCCGATCGGTGCGGCCGAAGATGAGTTGCCGCGATTCCGGCAGGCTGACTAGGGCCAGGGCTTCCACAAGCAGCCGGTTGCGGACCGTCAGCTCGCTGTTGGTGGTCTCCGCTGCGGCCAACCGGCGACCCAATAGGGCGAGCTGGCCTTCCAACCGCCGCGCACTGTAGTTGTACCAGAGCACGGCGGCGAGCATCAAAACGGCCAGGGTGGCCCAGGCATGGGTCAGCCAGTTCACGCTGGTCGGTTTTTCCAGCACCGGCGCCACGGCGGTCACCACCCGGTCGCGGAGCCCGCTAGGCAGCTCGACTTGCGGCGCGGCCAGCGCCAGAGCGGCCACCTGTTGACGAGCCAGGCGGATGCCCGGCGTGCAGTTCGGGCAGTTTCGCTCGAGGTGCTCCTCGACTTCGCGGCGTTCCTCAGGCTCGGCGACGCCCAGGGCGTAAAGCTCGTAGAATTCCTTCAGCTCGTCGCAACTCATGATGCTGCGGCCAATTCCTGGCGCAAATGCTGCAGCGCCGTCCGGACCCAGGTCTTCACGGTGCCCAGCGGCTGGGCCATCCGCTCGGCCATCTCGGATTGCGTAAATCCCTGGAAATAGGCCATCTCAATGACCAGCCGCTGGTTCTCATTCAGCTTCTCCATGGCCCGGCGCACGCGCCGCCCCTGCTCGGCGCTGATGAGGGCCTTTTCCGCGTCCTGGAAGTTTTCCGGCCGCTCCGAATCATAAGACTCCCAGACGCTGTGCTCCGGCCTGCCGGCCGCGGCGCGCACCCAGTCGATGGCCCGGTTGCGGGCCATGGTCAGCACCCACGCGGCGGGCGAGCCGCGGCTCGGATCGAACACATGCGCTTGGTTCCACACGCGCAAGAACGTCTCCTGCACCAGGTCCTCCGCCACTCCTGGATCCTGCACGATCCGATAAACCAAGGAATAGACCGCGCGGCCAAAAGCGTCATACAGGCGGCCCATCGCCTGGGGATCGCGCCGTTGGAGCCCTTCGATCAGTCCCGGGTCATCCTGGGGAGAGTTGGCCGGAGCGGGCCGGGGCATGATCGGGATTATAACGCAATCCGCTTAAAGGCTCAGGGCCCAAGGCGCCTCATTCATTCTTACGTTTCCCAGCGCCCATGGGATTTATCGGACCGGCCATTCCGGCACGGCCGGAGGCACGGCCGACCGCCTGGTTCAACGTGACGACCCGCACCATCGAGAACCGCGCAAGAAACCGGAATATGCCGAAGTGATGAAGCGCAAAAAGCCAGCCGTCCGTATTTCCGCCCGTGGAGCGCAGTTGCGACTGCTCGAGCAGGGAAGCGCCATCATGGGCGTCTGGCTCGGAAAGCAATTCCCCGGGCAGCGGGACGCGGGGAGAACCGAATTCTCCGGACCGGGCGGCGGCCTGATTGAGATAGCTGACGCGAGGGAGCAACTGTTCGCAAAGCGGAAAGCCTGGCAGTTCGGATGGCTGCCGCTCGGGTTCAGACGCGGGCGCCTGCGGGGGATGGCCCACAGGAGCCCGACAGGGGGAAGATGGATCAGCGGCCGGAGAACGCCATCAGCAACGCCTGCACGGCGATCCCCATGCCCAATACCGAAACCACCGCCGAGGAAAGAACCGGCACTCGCCGCGCCAGGGAGGTGTGGACCGGCAACCGGGCGAACAGCGACCGCGCCTGGACCATGGCGATTCCGATCCCGCTCAGCACCACAGCCAGGCCCATGCTGAAGGCCACTATGAGTAACACTCCCAGCGCGGCGCGGTTTAGCGAGATGGCCGCCAGCAGCACCACGAGCGCCGAAGGGCAGGGAATGATGCCGCCGCTCACGCCCAGAGCCAGCAGGCTGCCCAGCGACACCTTGTCGGGGATTTCGTGGGAGTGGTTGTGCCCGTGGTGATGGTCGTGATCGTGATCCTGGTGGTGGTGATCGTGGGTATGATCGTGGCTATGATCGTGGGCGTGGGCGTGATGGTGATCGTGGTGGTGATGATGGTGCAGCGCCGCCCAGCGCTTGCGAAACATCACGATGCCGATGGCCACGATGCTCAGCCCGCAGGCGACGCCCAGCCAGGGATAAAGCCGCTCTGGCACCAGCCGCGGCCCGGCGAGCAGGACCAGCAGTCCCAGCGCGAAGACGCCCATGGTGTGCGTGAGCGTCACCACGCCGCCGAGAAACAAGGCGTGCTTCATGGTGCCCCGGTTTCCCACCAGGTAAGCGGCGACGATGGTCTTTCCATGCCCGGGCGAGAGGGCGTGAAACGATCCCAGGCAGAAGGCCACCACCAGGTTGAACAGCACCAGCCGCCAGCCCAGATCGCGGCCCGAGAGGATCTGCGATAGAAAATCGCCGCGGATCACAGTACCCCACTCCATCTTCCGTGGGGCGCGGCCGGC
>JACQDG010000405.1 GCA_016201185.1 Acidobacteriota bacterium
AACTTTCCCAGCTATGGGGGCCATCCGCACCGTGAAAAATCCCCCCCCTGCGCCTACATCTGCGATCCAGGAGCCTTCTCTTAACTGTAGCGCCTGAAAAACCTCGGCTGTCCTCTGAAACCTCTCCCGGCGCGCTTCGTCTTCCTTGATTGCGTCGCGAGTGGGGCCACGGTTCTGCGAGGCAAGAGCGAAAGAGGAGCACGAGGCGGCGGTGTAAGTGCAGGCCAACAAAATCGTCAGGGGGAGCCACACGGTGATCGTCGGTCTTCGGGGCATCCGTATAAGCTACTGTGAACTGGGATCCCCATTGGGTCTCCCAGCACCCACAAAGTATACACAAACTTAGCTCCACCAGGAGCCGGGCATTTGACTTGAACCCCTCCCATGCATTAAAACTGAACAGTTTGCTTCCAAGCGATCCCGGGGGTCGCGCCATGAAATCGAAACTGCTTCTTATCGTCCTGCTGGGTCTGGCCATCGGCGCCGGTCTGACGCTAGGCAACACATACGGCATCTTCCACATTTCTGAAAAGCTCCTTGCTGTCATTCGTTGGGTGGCCATCGGCGGGCTGGTCGTTTATGCCATCCAGCGTAAAACGCTCACCACGTGGATCCTGGTGAGCATGGTGGTGGGCGCCCAGGTGGGTCACGACTGGCCGGGCGTGGCCGTCCACCTGCAAGTGCTCAGCCAGATTTTTTTGCGGTTGATCAAGACCATCATCGCCCCGCTGCTGTTCGCCACGCTGGTGGTAGGCATCGCCGGCCACGCCGACCTGAAGAAGGTGGGCCGGATGGGGATCAAGGCGCTAGTCTACTTCGAGGCGGTGACTACCGTAGCGCTGTTCATCGGGCTCGCGGCGATCAACTTAAGCAAGGCTGGCGAAGGGGTGAAGCTGCCGCCGGGCGGCCAGCAGGAGCAGATCACCGCCGTCAAGACAACCGCTACGGACGTCATCCTGCACGTCTTTCCGGAAAACCTGGCCAAGAGCATAGCCGACGGGCAGGTGCTGCAGATTGTGGTGTTCAGCATCATTTTCGCCATCGCGCTGGCCATGCTGAGCGAGGACAAACGCCGGCCCATGATGGAATTTGCCGAGAGCCTCTCGGAAACGATGTTCAAGTTCACCAACATCGTGATGCTGTTCGCTCCGATCGGCGTGGGCGGCGCGATCGCCTACACGGTGGGAAACATGGGGATGGGAATTCTGGTGAACCTGTTCAAGCTGCTGGCCACGCTCTACGGGGCGCTAGCGGCCTTCTTGCTGCTGGTGCTCCTGCCGGTGGCCATACTGGCCCGCATCCCCATCAAGAGGTTCATCAAGGCGATAGCCGAGCCGGTCTCTATCGCCTTCGCCACCAGCAGCTCGGAAGCGGCGCTGCCCCGGGCCATGGAGTCGATGGAGGCCCTGGGGGTGCCCCGCAAGATCGTCGCCTTCGTGCTGCCCACAGGCTACAGCTTTAACCTGGACGGCTCCACGCTCTACCTCTCGCTGGCCTCGGTTTTCGTGGCGCAGGCGGCCGGCATTCCCATGAGTTTTGGGCAACAACTGATCATGGTCTTCACGCTCATGCTGACCAGCAAGGGAGTGGCCGGGGTGGCGCGGGCGTCGCTGGTGATCTTGCTGGGAACAGCGGCCTCTTTTAACCTTCCCGTCTGGCCGATCTTCATCATCCTCGGGATCGACCAGCTTATGGATATGGCCCGCACTTCGGTCAACGTGATCGGCAACTGCCTGGCCTCGGCCGTGATCGCGCGCTGGGAAGGCGAGTTCGGCGTGGAGCAGCCCTCACCGGTGGTGCAGGAATCGCTGGTGAACTAGGAGCGGCTCGGCTTCACCGATATCGCCTGAAGCCGGGCAAAGGCCGCCCCTTCAAGTATCCACGGTCTCCCTTAGGGAAAATCTTCAAGTCGCACGTTCATGCAGGGGCAACCGGCGCGAGGATCGTCGTCGCCAACCGCAAATCGCGGTGGGGTAACATGTCTCCATGAACAAGTTAGCTCTTATTGTTGCCGCCGCTGTGGCGTCGAGCGGCGTGTTTATGCATCTCGACGCGCAGCCTGCCGCGCCAGGCGCCTGCTTCCTGTTCGGCGCAACCGCCTACCCCGATTTGCAGACCCGGGACCAATGGATGCAAGCGCTGGACGAGTTTGAAAAAGCGCACTTCAACGTGCTGCGCGTGGGCGAATCTTCCTGGGGCAATCTGGAAACGGCGCCCGGCCAGTACAACTTCGGCTGGCTGCGCGAGTACCTGGATGAGCTGGCCCGCCGCCGCATCCAGGCCATCCTGGGCACGTCTTCCTACAATCCACCGCAGTGGCTGGTGGCAAAGAACCCGGACATGCTGGTCGAATTGCAGCCCGGTGTGCGGGTGCATCCCATGGGCCGCAAGTCCCCTGCGCTCACCCACCCACTGTACAGGGAAGCCGTGCGGCGTTACGTCCGTGCCCTGGGAACGGCCTTCAAGGACCACCCGGCCGTGATCGGATGGCAGCTCGACAACGAGATCGACATCATGATGGACGTGATCGATTACAGCGAGACCACGGAGCGCGCGTGGCGCGGATGGCTGAAGAAAACCTTTACGACGCCGGAGGAATTCAACCGCCGGCTGTTTCTGGTGAGCTGGGGGCAGAAAGTGGATTCCCTGGACGACGTGCCGCAGCCCCGGCAAACCGCCGAGCGGCACGATCTGCCGGCCCTCCAACTGGCCAATCTGCGGTTTCGCCGGGACGTGATGCTGGATTTCCTCCTCGATCAGGCGCAGGTCCTTCGACAGGCCG
>JACQDG010000406.1 GCA_016201185.1 Acidobacteriota bacterium
AGGATGGCCCCGCGAATCCGCAGGGCGTAGAACGCCAGGGTGAGAATCAGGCCGGCCAGGGTTGTCAGCGCCACGGGGCTGCGCAGGTCGCCGAGCTGCACGAGCGTCGCCGGATGGGCCACTACAAGCCGCCCGTATTCGAGGCCGATGAGCGAAATAAAAAGGCCGATGCCGGCGGCAATCCCGGTTTTCAGAGAGCCGGGGATGGAGTTCACCACTTTGCTTCGCAGCCCGAACCGCGCCAGACCCATGAAGACCACACCGGCCAGGAACGTCGCCGCCAGCGCCTGCTGCCAGCTCAGACCGTAGGCGCCGCACAGCGTGTAAACGAAGAAGAAGTTTTCCCCCATGCCGGGCGCGAGCGCCACGGGGTAATTGGCGGCGAGGCCCATGAAGATGGTGGCCAGCGCGGAAGCCAGGCAGGTCGCCACCATCACCGCCTGCCAGTCCATGCCGGCCTGGGAAAGGACACCGGGCTGCACGAAGATGATGTAGGAAAGGGTGAGGAAGGTGGTGACGCCCCCCAGCAGCTCCCGACCGACCGTGGTGCCGTGCTCCCGGAGCTGAAACCGGCGCTCCAGAATCTCCCGCATGCCGTCTTTCCTTTCCCGACTGTTCTGCGCTAAAACTGAGGACATGAGCGAAAACCAGCGAGCCCTCATCGACCGCCTGACCGCCGCTTGCGGCGGCAGCTATTTACCGGAAGTGCGCCGGAGGTATTTTATCAGCGGACCTCAATGGGCCGCCGCCTATCAGGGCCAGGCCCTGTTCCACGCGCCGACCCGCGAGCCGATCACGTATCACGATGTGATCTGCCAGTACGCGCGCATCGGCATTGGTTACTGGACCACGCACGACACCGACGTCATCCCCACCGAGACGCTGCTGACCGACCGGCAGTGGGAGATCGTCAACGACATCAAGCGGACGCTCGACCAGCACGGGCTGAAGTGCTCGATGGTTACTACGGAAACTTTCTTCCACCCGGTGTGGGCCGCGAGCGCCGCCGCCGAGGCGCCGGAAATCCGCGCTTACGCTGCGCAGCGGCTGGCGAACACGGTGCGCATCGGGCACCACCTGGGTGCGCAGTTCGCGGTTTACTGGCCGGGGACGCTCGGCTACCTGGTGCAGGGCGCGGTCGAAGAGACGCAGACTTTGTGCTGGTTTGCCGAGGGGCTCAATACCGCTTGCGAAGCTGACATCGAGACAGCGCGCCAGAAGAACCGCCCGACGCTGAAGCACTGCCTGGAGGCGAAGCCCTTCGAGCCGCAGGCGGAAATCCTGCTGCCGACCACCGACGCGATGCTGGCTTTCATCTCGAGCGGCCTGCTGACCCACCCGGAAATGGTCGGCGTGAATCCGGAATACCTGCACGAGCTGATGTGGGGCGCCGCGCCGCGGGCCGCCCTGGCGCGGGCTTTGCTGGCCGGCAAACTGTGGCACTTCGACATCAACGATGGCTACCGGCTGAAGCACGACGTGGACGTGGCCGTGGGCCTGGTGAACCCGCTCGACTGGCTGAACGTGCTGGTCTTGCTACGCTCCCACGACTACAACGGGCCGTTCAACCTGGATTTCAAGCCGCCGCGCACCACCTCGAATTATGGCGTTTTCCAGGTCAGCTTTCCCACCGCGGTAGACCGCTTCATCACGCTGTGGGAAATGGCGGGCGAGGCGCTGGCCGACCCCATCATGAAGGAAGCTACCGAGACGCTGAAGGCCGGCGGCGGAGGCAAGGGCGCGGTGGGCGATCTGGTGGCCGCCAACCGCGAGCTGCTGACGCTGCACGAGCTCATCGCCCACCGGCTGTTTCAGATCCTGATTGGCCAGCACCGGGGACGCCGCTATTCACTGTGAAAAGACGGTGTTTGGGCGCGCGATTCCAGAGCCACGGAAGAATTCTTTTTAAAAAAGGGGGTATATGGGGGCCGGCTGGCTGGCGGCGCGCTGACAGTGCGGCTCGATTCGTGGCTCTTTAAAACCGGAAATGTTTTTTCAGCAAACCGCTAGAAATCCGCTGGTGCTTGCTGGCGTGCCGTTATTGTTGATTGCGGTTTCCGTAGTGGCGAATTATTTGCCCGCGCGCAAGGCGACGAAGATCGATCCGCTGGTAGCGTTGAGATACGAATGAGCGGTCCACGAGGGTCTCCGGCCAGGCTTTGTGCCTCCATTGATTACAGAGATACTTCCTATGCTCGCTTTGCTCGCCACTGCGCCTCAGGCTGCCGCTGCGGCCTTGAACACCTTCCAGGACCCCGCGGGTCTCTCCCGCTTCCATGCGTTCTATTCGCAGCCTCATCCGATTACCGGCGCCTGCTGATGCACGTGAACCTGCCGCGCGAGTGTGCTGCCCGTCCTTTTGAGTGTGTCTTGGTACTCTTTTCAAGTCGGAATCTCTTTTTCAGACCTCGTTTGTCTCCGAAGACCATTCGGGCAAGCACGCAGGCGTGAAGAGGCTGCTCTGGAGGCACAAGGCGCTGGAAGATCATGAACCTATGGTCAGTCGACCGGAGCGGCCTGGTATTGCACGACCTCCTTGCAGAAGCCCTCTCCATAATCCTGCTCGCGCCTACTGGCTGGGCGTCGCTTCATAGCCCGTCGTCGTTTTGCTGCACCCCGCGGAATCCGTGTGTTGAGCCCGAACGCTGGCGTGGGTGGGTGAGTCAAAAACGCCGCTTACGGCGATCGACCACCCTCCCGATTGAGTGCCAGATTTGGTGTGGTCGAAACGCCCATTGATAATCGGAATCACATCATCCATCCCAATGTAGAGCGATCCCGTACAGGTTGGAATCGCCATCTGGAGGGATCGGCTGAGGGGACCGCCCACAATGAGATGGGTTCCGTCCGCTGCAACGAAGAAGTATATGTCTTTCCCTGTCCACACACCTGGGGTCGGCAATGCTTGTTGCACCGTGAACGTGAGTGCATTCGAGGTCCCCGCCGGCGAAACCACGGCTACCGACCTGGCGCCCACGGGGGCGTCCGCGGAGATGACTAACTGGGCGGTCACCTGCGAGGCGGAAGCGCTGATGTTGCTCACGGTGATCCCGGCGGAGGGCGAGAACTGCACGGCGGTGACACCGGAGAGATTAGTGCCGGTTATGACGAAGCTTTGGATAGTCTCCCCGATCCGCGCCGAAGTGGGCGTCACCGACGTGAGGGCGGGCGGCGGAACCACAGCCGCCACCGTAGTAACCGTCACCGTATTGGCCGTCTTGCCGTCGACGGTCAAGGAAATAGGAACTTCGCCCATTCCCGCCGTGGCCCGCGGAAGTTCGACGTTGAACTGGTCCAGCCCGACGAGGGTGCCTTGCGCCCCCAGGTAGTCCGCTTGCACCTGGATGCCCCCGATGGTCGCGCTGACATTGGCGAGACTGGTGCGGTTCCTGAGTCCCGTGCCGTACAGCACCAGGAAGATGCGATCGGTAGGGGTCCCGAAATCGATGGGCTGGCCGACCCACTTCCTCTGCGCGTTGTCGTAGCGCATGATGTCGAGAAACGTCTGCGCTCCGCTGGCGCTCACCCGGACAACATTGCCAGCCGCAACCCCTTGGCCGTCCGCATTCATGGAGAACAGCCCGGGGCAGACGCTCTCGATGGTGACGTTAGCAGTCTGGACTCTCGCGTCCGAACCTGTGATGCGAATGGTAGCCGGACCACGCTGCGTCTCGGCCGCCAGGTAGAAGTTGATCTGTGTCGCGGACGTGAAGAACAGTGGCTGGGCCCGCTCGGTTCCGCTGCTGTCCCGGACCGTGACGGTTACATTGCCTAGCGTCGTTGGCAGAGGGATAGAAGACGCGACGTTGGTCCCGGTGGTGAAACCTTGGCCCCAAGCGACGGCGATCATGCCGGCCGCCAGCGGGCCGCCCCGGAAGCTCGCCGCCGAGGTAAACGTGACAGGAGCAGGCGCGGCCTGGACGTTCGCGGTGAAGACCACCGGAGCCGCTCCCGCCAAGGCGACGTTGACTGTCACCGTTCCGGACGCCGTCGGCGTGGCCACGCTGGAGGCGCGCCCGTCCACGCTGGTGTATACGCTGGCCGGATTCAGCGTGGCGCCGGTGCTGGAGAACGTCACTCTGGCGCCGGCGACCGGTCCGGCGGTGCTACGCAGTAAGACAACGAGGGGGGCGGGAAGCGCGACGCCCACCGTCCCGTTCTGCTTGTCGCCTGAGACGATGTATAGCGTCGGAGCAGCCGGCGTGGCGAAGTCGAGCTTCGCGACGAAGGCGTCCCAACCTCCGGCCCAGGGATTGACCGGCGTGCCCCAAGAGTAAGGGATCGAACCCGCCACATGGACGTTGCCGCTTTGATCCAGGGCAATACTGTAAAGGATCGCTTCCAGATATGTATTCCATTGTAGGGCCCCGTCGCGGTTCAGTGCCGCGACAAAGCCAGGATGTGCCGCGCCCACTCCGGTGACATAGACGTTCTGGCCCCCATCCACGGCGATGTCCCAACCCCCAGTTCCTCCCATGAAGGTATTCCACTGTCGGACCCCACTGCTGTCGAGTTTCGCGGCAAAGGCATCGCTAGCTCCTCCTCCGTGGGGATTGAGCGGCGTGCCCCAAGTCGCCTCGCTCCAACCCGCTGCGTACACGTTTCCGCTCCCATCCAAGGCGATGGCTTCGGGAAGATCAGAACCTGACGACCCCATGAAAGTGTTCCAGGCGAGCTTCCCGGTGTTGTTCAGTTTCGCAACAAAGCCATCTATACCTCCGGTATAGGGATTAATCGGGCTTCCCCAGGGCAATTCGCTTCGACCCGCCGCATAGACATTTCCGCTCACATCCACGGCCAGGGCCTGCAGGCCATAGGGTCCCGTGTCGCGGATGAAGGCGTGCCAGACTTCCGCCCCGCTCGAATCCAGCTTCGCGACGAAGGACCCACTTGCGGGTTCAGAAGGCGGTGTTTCCCACACCAGACCGCCCCACCCCCCCACATAGACATCCCCGTTGGCATCCACGGCGGCGGCGAGGCCAACCTGACCCCCATCTGGTGTCATGAAGCGGTGCCATTGCAATTCCCCGTTCGTGTTCAGTTTCGCGACGAAGGCACCCCAACCAAACAAGAACGGTTCGCCGGTGCTACCCCATCGCGCACCACTCCAACCCACTACATAGACATTACCGCTGCCATCCACGGTGATCGCTTCGGCCTCGTCATAATCAGACGAACCCACAAAGGTGTTCCACTCAAGCCCCCCGGTGCTGTTCAGTTTGGCAACAAAGGCATCTCGACCTCCGGAATGGGGATTGATTGGGCTGCCCCAGGTCGCGTCGCTCCAACCCGCCAGGTAGATGTTCCCACTTGGATCCACTGCCATGCTGGCGCCATGGTCATCCTTGGACGATCCCGCGTAGGTATGCCATTTCAGAACAGGATATTCCTGGGCGCCGTGAAGCGCCGAGGCGAGGATCAGCGCCACAAACGCCGTCAGGCCGACGAGGATTCTCAAATTCTTGGACATGGTGTTGTCCTCCACTTCTCTGACAGAGATGTCAATTAAAAAGTCCTCCCTCAGATGTTCCGGCGTAAAGCGTACCAGGAGACATTGGGTCAACAGCCAGAGCCCGGACGGAACCCGTGATACGCCCGCTGATTTTCGTCCAGGTTAGTCCCCCGTCTTGGGTTCGAAAAACTACTTGGCGGCTTTCGCCGAAGTCGACTGCAAGCACGTACAAGTTCCCTGAACTTCCGTCGATTGTAAGCCACATGATACTTGTGCCGTCGAAGGGAAGGTCCTTGTCATCCGTGATACTCGCCCAGTTGGACCCTGCGTTGCTGCTCTCGTAGATCCCTCTCCAGTTGGGAGCAGCATAAAGCACCTTCGGATGGCTGCGTCCAACACGAGACTCCAAGGGTGAATAAACCCCCCGAAAAGTCGTCGTCCAGACACCATCACCTGCCGAAGCTACTGTCGCACCTGTCACGATGGACAGTAGAAGTAGGAAGAGAGTTCTTTGAAATATTATTGCAAGGAAACGAAACACAAACGACCCGAAGTCTTGTAGCTGACTTCTTTCGTGGCGAAACTCCTCTCGCGGCTTGCCGCCTCGCGGCTCGATTTTTATTAAAACCGGAAATGTTTCTTCAGCAACCCGCTAGAAAT
The DNA here is from genome assembly GCA_016201185.1 of Acidobacteriota bacterium. Classification (GTDB taxonomy): domain Bacteria; phylum Acidobacteriota; class Terriglobia; order Bryobacterales; family JACQDG01; genus JACQDG01. The sequence continues at coordinate 6,113 of JACQDG010000406.1, forward strand.
CGACGCGCAGAGCAAGTTCGATATTGCGCGGGATGTTGCTTTGACCTCCGAGGACGCCGAAGGAAGTTGGCGACTGCAAGCTCAAACCCGGATCGCCGAACTGGATGTGGTTGAATATGTTGTAGAAATTGGCGTTGAACGTTGTCGAGAAACGCTCGGTGATTCTGAACTTGCGCTGCACACCGAGTTCGAGGTTCCAGCGAGCCTGGCCACGCAACTGGCCACCCCCGCTGGTCCTTGTATCCATGCTCATCAGGAAGGGACGGAAAGAATTGTAGACGGCGTTGGGGTCCGCAAACAGGTTCAGCCCACTGCCGCCAGTGGCCGGATTGCCCGAAATGCCCACCCAGGTGCTGGCGTCCCCGGTCACGCCGTGGTGCACGCCGTTGCCGAACGTGTTCGCGGTTGTCAGGATTGCGCCTGCGCCACCGTCACCCACCCTAAGCGGAAGACCGCTGAACATTGTAAGGATCGGCGTGAGCGCCCAGCCCCGAACAAGCTGATTGGCGAACCGACTCGTGCTCTTGAACGGCAGTTGGTAGAACGCGAACGAGTTGAAGACGAACTTGCGGTCAAAGTTGGAGGTGCCGTAATCGTACATGAGATCATAGGAATTGTACGCGGCAATATCGCAATCCTGCCGGCACCCCACCACATTGTCGAGCGAATGAGAGTAGGTCAGGTTGGCGTCAAGCGTCAGGCCCTTCCAGTTGCGCACGCGATAGGAAACAAAGCCCGCGTTGTAGTGAGCGAGTCCGCCGTGCGCAAAGAAGACATAATCGGCCACCTGCGCGGTGGGAGTTGCCGCACCGAACACGTACGAATTCTGGAGGGCATTCCACAGGCCCCACCACCCCAGACCCGTGAAGCTGCCGGCGAACTGGTTAGCAACGGCGCTCGTGCAATCCGCCCCGGCGCAGAACCGGCTTCCACGCAACGCGGTATCGAAGAACGGTTGCCGAGCTGCGGGTTGTCCCGCGAGGAGCGCCCTCCTGACGTTGTCGAATGCCTGCGCGAAGCTCTGCCCGCCGTAGACGAACATGAACGGAGGCTGAGTATAATCGATCGACGCGTATATGTTTTTGGAGTCCTTGCGTACATAGCCGATTTCCAGCACCGTGTTGCCAGGCAAGGCGCGTTGTATCGTGAAATCCCAGGAGTCTGTCCTCGCGGGCACATAGTTCGGCTGAAAGTGATACGTCGAATAGCCGGCCGGCTGATTTGCCCCGGGAAAGCCCGCTGGCCCGGGAATGAGCGGAACGGTCGTAGTCGTGGAGAGCTGGGGAATCGGAACGGTGGCGCCGTCCACACCGGCGCGAAATACGGTGGTCGGATCCGTGCCGCCAGGGCCCATGCACTGTCCCGTAATCCTGGAAGGCCCCATGCACGCCAAGGCCTGCCCGTAGCCTAAGGCCTGCAAAGGATCGGTCGCTCTCTGCACGCCATTCAGGCGGTCGAATATCTGCCCGAAGCCGCCGCGGAAGACGGTCTTGTCTTCGCCGAACAGCCGTTTCAGGAATCCGCCGGTGAATTTCGGGCTCCACGCGGCGCCGACCCGCGGAGCAAATCCCTTGTAATACGGATCATACGGGTATTTGCGATTCGCGTAGCCGATGGGTTCAAATGCGACCGTCGGGTTATAGACTTGGCCATTCAGGGCCTTCTGTGCTCGGGTGGCCATTGCACCGAACGGATCTTGGATGACCTGGCCGTCTGGCCACGTGATTCCTATGATCTGTTTGCCTTGGTGTTCGTAAGCCGGCATATCGACCAT
>JACQDG010000399.1 GCA_016201185.1 Acidobacteriota bacterium
GCAGAGGCGCCGAGCCCGCAGAACACCGCTCTGCGTTTTCTCGGCGTGCTCTGCGTCTCTGCGGTAAAGCATTGTTCTAAGTCTCCATGCGCAGGGCCTCGATCGGGTCCAGCTTCGCCGCCCGGTGGGCGGGGTAAATGCCGAAAAACAGGCCGACCGTCGCCGAGACGCCCACCGCCAGGGAAACGGCATAGACAGGCATGGCCATGGGGACGGGCGTCAGGGTGCGCACCAGGATGGCGGCAATCCAGGCGACCAGGGTGCCCATCAGCCCGCCGCAGGCCGCCAGAACCGAGGCCTCCACCAGGAATTGCAGCAGGATGTCACGGCGGCGCGCGCCGAGCGATTTGCGGATGCCGATTTCGTGGGTGCGCTCCGTCACCGCCGCCAGCATGATATTCATAATGACCACGCCGCCCACCACCATGAACACCGACACGATGCCCACCATGGTGGCGGCCAGCGTTCCGGTGAGCTGGTCCCACAGGGCCATGATCTGGTCGGCGGCAAAAAGGCCGAAGGTGTCCTCCTGGCCGGGCCTCAGGTGCCGGAAAGCGCGCAGCATCATGCGGGCCTGGTCCTTGGCCTGCTCCATGGCCTCCGTGCTCAACGCCCGTGCCTGGTAGCGCTTCCAGGTCTGGCGGCCGTACATTTTGAAGAAGGTCTCCACCGGAAGCAGCACGAACTTGTCGCGAGACTGCCCGAAGACGCTCCCTTGCGACTGGGCCACGCCGATCACCTCAAACGGGCGGCCGTTGAGGTCGATCTTCTTGCCGATTGGGTCGACGTTGGGAAAAAACTTTTCGCGCAGCTCATGTCCGATAAAAACGACCGTGCCTCGGCGAGCGTTGTCCGGCTCCGAAATATACCGGCCCAACTCCACCCGAATGGGCTCGATGTTCACCAGGTTGGGCGTCACGCCCCGGGTCTCCACGTCGGTGACCAACTGGCCTGCCACTTCGACATCCGACCGCCGCCGGCAGTCCATCCCCAGGTCGCTCGCCAGCGTGACCTTCTCCTTGAGGAATTCGTACTCCTCCTGGCTCAGGGGCGGGTTGCGGCGGCGCAGCTCCAGCCACTTCTTGGGGTCCATGTCGCCGACGATCGGAAACCGCTCGATCATGAAGACGTTCGAGCCCATGTCGGCGATGTTTGTGGCGATGTAGCGGTCCACGCCCTCAATCAGCGAGATCACGCAAATCAGGGTGGTGGTAGCCACAATGATACCGAGAAGCGTGAGAAAGCTGCGCAACTTGTGGCCCTGGAGCGAGTGCAAAGCGACCTTGACGGCCTCCGCCAGGGTGGCGCTCGAGCGTTGAGTGGGCTGCATGTTCCTCTACCAATATAACTACGTATGGCCGGGTTTGGGGGTTCAGTTATACTGAGAGGTTTTGAAATAACCCTGCGAGGTGGGCCCGTGTCCGAGTACGCCGTGGGAATCGATCTGGGAGGCACGAACCTGCGCGTCGCCGCCTTCGGCCGGGACGGGACGATTCTGGAAAAGCTGAGCGTTCCCACCAACATCGAGGCGGGACGTGAAGCGCTGATGGAGAGCATCGCGGCGGGGACGGAGAAAGTTACCCGGACCCACGGGGCCGGCAAACTCGTGGGCGTCGGGATCGGGGTACCGGGATTCATCCTGCTAGAGAAGGGAATTGTCACGCACTCGCCGAACCTGGCGGGTCTGGAAAACTTCCCCATGCGCGACGATCTGGCGCGCCGGATCGGCCGCCGCGTCGTGCTGGAAAACGACGCGAACGCCGCAGCGCTGGGTGAAAAATGGATGGGCGCCGGACGACAAGTAACTGACCTGGTCCTGCTTACCCTCGGGACCGGCGTTGGCGGTGGGATCATCTCCGGCGGCAAGATCCTGCACGGCTTCGTGGGCATGGCCGGCGAACTGGGCCACATCACCGTGGAGCCGCACGGCGGGGCCCTCTGCGGGTGCGGCAATTACGGGTGCCTGGAAGCGCAGGCCTCGGCGACTGCCGTGGTGCGCATGGCGCATGCGGCGATCCAGGCGGGCCGCTCGGAAGCCCTGGCCCGCCATGCTGACGACATGACTTCGGCCCGGGTTTACGAGGTCGCCGTGGCAGGCGACTCCGAGGCCCGCTCCATCTTCGAGCGTATGGGGCGCTATTTGGGCCTGGGCCTAGCCGACCTGATCAACACTTTCAACTTTCCGCTTTACCTGCTGGGTGGCGGGGCTCTGGCCGCCTGGGATCTGTTTGCTCCGCCGATGCTCGACGAGGTCCGGCGCCGTTCCTTCACCTTCCGGCGAACCGATACGCGCATCGAGAAAGCCGAGCTGGGCGATTTGGCCGGCCTTTACGGCGCCGCTTACGTGGTGCTGACGGGGCATTGAGGTTTAGGCCGACTGAAGCTCCCTCTGCTAGATTGAGGCATGAGAACCAAAGCAGGACAAGGAACACAATTCGGAGTTTGCATCGACAACAGCGGGTATGCCGCGTCGCTCGAGGTCGGAAAATTGTACCGAGTGATACCCGACGAAGGGGCCTCCAAACATGGCTATATTCGCGTGGTTGACGAGAACGGTGAAGACTACGGGTATTCGGTGAAGCGCTTCTTCGTGTTGAAAGTACCTCCGCCTGCAGCCCGTGCTCTGAGCGGCCGCTCCCGCAAGAGAGCGCATCAGCCTGACAGGGCGGTGCGGCGGGCGGCGCTGGCGGCGGGGCTGGCCAAGCGCATGAGCACCCACACATTTCGGCACTCCTTCTGCGACCCACCTGCTGGAGGACGGTTACGATATCCGGACGGTGCAGGAGCTACTGGGACACAAGGACGTGGAAACCACCATGCTCTACACCCACGTGTTGAACCGGGGCGGCCGGGGAGTTGCCAGCCCCCTGGACCGGCTGCGGAAGCCGATGGGCGTGGACAGCGGGAGGATTACGCGCACGAATTTGTCGCATAACACGGCGCAGGGGGGGTGGATGAATGCATCGGAAGTCTTTATAATGTGGACAGTTGGCGGGAAAGCCAGCGAATCCGAGCACCGTGTTATGCGACAGGGGAGCCGTTTTATGCAGGTCTGCTTAAACAGTAGTTGGACTAAACCGCTGCGCGGTAACGAGTTCCACGACCAGTAGGTTGTAGTTGGACGAAGTTCCCTCGCCTATCCGCCGTTTTTTTCTCTTCTCTGGAAAGCTCCGATTGCGAAAGCATGGGGTGGCTGCGCAACTAGC
>JACQDG010000035.1 GCA_016201185.1 Acidobacteriota bacterium
CCGAGCCGAAGTCTTCCAGTCGCGCCCCCATCTCCTTGATGCGGTGCAGGAAGTAGTTGTACGAGATGACCGCTGGGATGGCCGCCATCAGGCCGAAGGCGGTGGCGATGAGAGCCTCGGCAATGCCCGGCGCCACGGCTCGCAGGCTGGCGCCTCCTTCGATAGCCAGGCCCCGAAATGCGTCGATGATGCCCCACACCGTCCCGAACAGCCCGATGAACGGGGTAGACGAAGCCGTAGTGGCCAGCCAGCTCATGTTCCGCTCCAGGCGCGTCAGCTCCTCGCTCGACCCCAACTGCATGGCCCTCTGCAACGCCGCCAGGTTGTGCAACCGGCCTCGCCCGTTTACCTGCCGTTCCACCTCCTGGTAACCGAATTCAAAGGCCACCGCCAGCGGCGCCGGCCGAAACTGCGCCGCAAAGGTGTTCATCTCCGCCAGCTTCTGCGTCTGCCGGAAGGCCGCCAGAAACTTCTCGTTCATGGTCTTCGCTCGCCGCAGCGCGCTTAGTTTGGCGAAGATGATCGTCCAGGAGAGAATGGAAAACAATAGCAGGACCACGAGGACCGCCTTGGACACCGGGCCGGCGTCCATGATCATCTGCACTACTTCGTTTTGCAGCAACAGGGCAAACGGCGCGTCTACGGTCAAATCATCTCCTCGAAGTGACTCTTCCATGAAATTTAGCACATATGTTAGCTATCAGCCATGGTCACCGGCCCCGTTATCGTCCGCTCCCAGTAGCTTGCGGGCGCTCGGTGGCCTTATATTAGTCATCAGCCATAGAGCGACACTGTAAGCGCGTGGCTGCCGTTCTCCATGTTGCACCAGCTTGAAGTGGAAAACTACGCCGTGGTCGAAAAGCTGCGGATTGACTTTCACTGCGGCCTGAACCTGCTCACCGGCGAGACCGGCAGCGGCAAGTCGATCCTGGTCGACGCTCTTTCTCTCCTCCTTGGCGCCAGGGCCTCTTCGGACGTTATTCGGGCTGGGGCCGAGCGCGCCCGGGTGGCCGGCGTCTTCGAGCTGGCAGGCCCCCAGGGTCCCCCGCCTTCGGAGCGCGCCCTCCTGGAGGCTGCGGGTGTGGATCTGGAACAGGGGGAGCTGCTCGTCGAGCGGGAAATCCTGGCCAACGGCAAAACGCGCCCTTATATCAATGGACGTCTGATCACCCTGACCGCGTTACGCGATCTGGCTCCGGTGCTGGCCGACATTCACGGCCAGCACGAGCAACAGGACTTGTTTTCGCCCGCCGCCCAACTGGACATGCTGGACCAATTCATCGGCGCCGCCGATCTTCGGGAACGGCTGGGCGAGAACTTCGCCGCCTGGCGCGAGGCCGGGAGGCATCTCGACGAGCTGCGACGCACGGAACGGGAAAAGCTGCGCCTGCTCGACCTGTGGAAATTCCAGCATCAGGAGATCACCCAGGCCGGGATGGAGCCCGGCGAGGACGCCCGGCTGGAGGAAGAAAAGCGCGTGCTTTCGAACCTGGCACGCATCCAGCAGGCCGGCGGCAGCGCCTACGAAGCTCTGTACGATTCTCCTTCCGCCGCTGCCGCCGGTGTGAAAGCAGCCGTCCGGGCGCTCGAGGAGCTGGTCCGCTTTGCCACCTCCCTCGCCGCCATGGCCCAGGGGCTCGAAACAGCCCGCATCGGCATCGAAGAGACGGCGTTCGAGCTGCGCAAGTACCTCGACCGGCTGGAGGCCAACCCGGGCCGCCTGAGCCAGGTCGAGGACCGTCTGGCGCTGATCGAGAAGCTGCAGCGCAAATACGGCCCGACGATCGAGCAAATCCTGGCCTTCGGGCAGCAGGTTGCCGGTCAGATTGCCGAGATGGAATCGAGCGAGGAGACCGTACGCCGGATCGAGCAGGAGCAGCGGCGGTTGGCCGGCGAATACCAGGCACTGGCCGAAACGCTCTCCCGAAGCCGGCGGGAAGGAGCGGAGCGCTTGGAAAAGCCGGTGGCCAGGGAACTGGCCACTTTGGCGATGGAGCGGACCCGTTTCCTCGTGGACTTCCAGCCTGCCGAGCCGGGAACAGCCGGCTGGACCGCGCAGGGCGTCGATCGCGTCCGGTTCCTGGTGTCGCCCAATCCCGGCGAGCCACCCCGCCCGCTAGAGCTGGTGGCTTCGGGCGGCGAGATTTCGCGCATCACGCTGGCGATCAAGACCTGCCTGACCGGTTCCGGGCCCAGAGGGCGCCCCGCCGGAGATCGCCGCTATCCCGCGCGCACCCTGGTTTTCGATGAGATCGATGCCGGCATCGGCGGGCGCGCCGCCGAAGCGGTGGGCCGCCGGCTCCATCGCCTCTCCGCTTCCCACCAGCTCCTGTGCGTCACCCACCTGCCCCAGATTGCCGGCTTCGCCGACCATCACTACTACGTAGACAAGCAGGTGAAGGCCGGCCGTACGATTACCACCGTCACCGAGCTGGACGAGAACCAGCGGGTGCAGGAGCTGGCCCGCATGCTTTCCGGGACCCAAGTGACCGCCGACGCCGTGCGCCACGCGCGCCGGCTCCTCGAGGCCGGCCGCGGCGAGGCCCGCCGGACCTGAGCTCGGATGGATGCGCCGCGTCAGCGGAGCGCCATCTACCACCGTGTTACAATCGGAGCAAATGGGCGATAAGACCTTCTACATCGAAACCTTCGGCTGCCAGATGAACG
>JACQDG010000396.1 GCA_016201185.1 Acidobacteriota bacterium
CCGATCTCGACCGCCTGGCCGCCGGCGGCGGCGATCTTCTCGGCCGCGCTCTTCGAGAAGCGGTGCGCCTCGACGCGCATGGGGCGCGTAACAGCCCCTTCCCCCAGGATCTTAACGCCGTCCATCACCTTCCGGATGACGCCCAGTTCGAGCAGCCGCTGTGGCGTAAATTCCTTTCCTTCCAGTTGCTCCAGCCGCTCCAGATTCACCAGCGCGTAATGCTTCTTGAAAATGTTCGTAAAGCCGCGCTTGGGCAGCCTGCGGTGCAGCGGCATCTGCCCGCCCTCGAAGCCCCGCTTCTGGCCGAAGCCCGAGACAGCAAGCTGGCCTTTGCTACCCTTCCCGGAGGTCTTGCCCAGCCCCGAGCCCATGCCCCGCCCGACCCGCTTCCGCGCGTGCTTCTGCCCCTTGGGAGGATGCAGCGTGCTCAGGTTCATGCGACCACCTCCACCAGGTGCGGAATCTTGCGGATCATGCCCCAGGTGGACGGATTATCGGGCCGCTCCACCACCTGGTTCAGCTTGCGGAACCCCAATCCCTTCACCACCCGCTTGTGCTTCTCCGGGCAGCAAATCGGGCTGCGCTTCAACCGAATCTTGATCGTCGCCTGTGCCATTTCTTCTTCTCTGCGCCCTCTCTGCGTTCTCTGCGTCTCCGCGGTGCGTCTTTCTTCCTACAGTTTCTCTACTTCCAAGCCTCGCATGGCCGCCACCGCCCCCTTCTCCCGCAGTTGCAGTAACGCGTCGAAAGTGGCCTTCACGACGTTATGCGGGTTGGTCGTGCCGAGCGATTTCGTCAACACGTTGGGAATCCCGACAGCCTGGATCACCGCCCGCACTGGCCCGCCGGCGATGATGCCCGTTCCCTCCCGCGCCGGTTTCAACAATACCATCCCGCTGCCGTAACGGCCCAGCACGCGGTGCGGGATCGTGGTGGCGAGCGTATTGATCTTCACCAAGTTCTTCTTCGCCGCCTCGATCCCTTTGCGGATCGCCGAAGGCACTTCCTTGGCCTTCCCGCTGCCGTAGCCAACGATCTTCTGGTCCGGGTCGCCCACCACCACCAGCGCCGAAAAGCTCAGGTTCTTGCCGCCCTTCACCACCTTGGTGACGCGGTTGATCGACACCACCTGGTCTTTCAGGTTCAGGGTCGCCGGATCAATCCTCTTGAATTCCTTCTCAACCATATCGCTCCATTAAAATTCGAGTCCGCCTTCCCGCGCTGCTTCCGCCAGGGCTTTCACCCGGCCGTGATAAAGATACCCGCCGCGGTCGAATACCACGCGCGTGACGCCTTTCTCCCGGGCCCGCGCCGCGATCAGTTTCCCGATCTCCTTGGCCCCGGCCACATTGCCGCCCGATTTGGCCGGCGCATTCTTCTCCGACGAGCTGGCCCATGCCAAAGTCCGCCCGGTCCGATCGTCGATCACCTGGGCGTAGATGTGTTTCAGAGAACGAAACACGCTCAGCCGGGGCCGCTCCACTGTGCCCCGCAGTCTCTTCCGCAGCCGCTGATGAATCCGCAGCCTCAATTCATTCCTGGAAACTTGCCGAATCATTTTTCTCTGCCCGATACCCGCTATTTCGCTCCCGTCTTTCCGACCTTCTTCTTCAATACCTCGCCTACGTACCGGATACCCTTGTTCTTGTAAGGATCCGGCGGCCGCAGGGCGCGGATGCCAGCGGCCATCTGCCCCACCAAACCCTTGTCGGCCCCCGCAATGACCACCCGGGTCTGCTTGTCCACCGTGATATCGATGCCCGGTGGAATCACCACATCGATGGGGTGGGAAAATCCCAGCACGAAGGTCGCTATCCTGCCGGTGACGCTCGCCCGGTAGCCGATGCCGACAATCTCCAGTTCCTTGGAAAAGCCCGTGGTCACGCCGGCGACGGCGTTCGCCACCAGGCTGCGGGCCAGGCCGTGCAGCGCGGCGTCCTCGTCGCGCTCCCGGATCGCCACCAGCGTCCCGTCCCTCTGCTCGAAGCGGACGCCCGCCGGAAGGCGCGTCTCGAGCTTCCCCTTGGGGCCTTCCACCATCACCGCGCCCGGCTCGATCTTCACCTTGACCCCTTTGGGGAGCGCTATCGGTTTGTTCCCTACTCGTGACATCTCGTCTCTCCGCGTGATGCTAGCCGGGCTCGCGGCGGCTTGGCGTTTTCCGCCCCCCGCGGCCGGCTACCAGACCTCGCACAGGATCTCGCCTCCCACCCCACTGCGGCGGGCCGCCCGCCCGGTCATCACCCCGCGCGGAGTGGTCAGGATATTGATCCCCATGCCTCCCAGCACCTGCGGGATCTCCCTCTGCCCCACGTAGACCCGGCACCCCGGCCGCGAAACCCGCTGGAGGCGGGCAATCACCGGCAGCTCGTCCGATCCGTACTTCAGATAAATCTTGATCGTCCGCTTGCCTTCCTCCTCGGCCACCTTGTAGTTGGCGATGTAGCCCTCTTCCTTTAGGATCCGGGCGATCTCCGCTTTCAGCTTGGAGGCCGGCACGTCCACCTTGGGGTGGCGCGCCTGGAGCGCGTTACGCACCCGCGTCAGCATGTCGGCGATCGGATCGGTCATGTTCATAAGATCATCACCAGCTGCTCTTCATGACTCCCGGAATCTCCCCCGCCAGCGCCAGGCGGCGGAAGCAGAGCCGGCACAGCCGAAACTTGCGCAGAAACCCGCGCGGCCGCCCGCACAGCCGGCATCGGTTGCGCAGGCGAATCTTGAACTTCGGCTTTTTTAACTCTTTGGCGATCTTGGCGGTGGTTGCCATGGTTGTCCTTTACGGTTAATTGCGGAACGGCATGCCCATCAGTCGCAGCAGCGCCAGACCCTCGGCGTCCGTCCGCGCCGTGGTCGCGATGGTCACGTTCATGCCCTTCATCTTCTCCACCTTGGCGTAGTCGATCTCGGGGAAAATCAACTGGTCGCGGAGCCCCAGCGTATAGTTGCCCCGGCCGTCGAACGACTTGGAACTGACCCCGCGGAAGTCGCGGACCCGCGGCAGCGCCACGTTCACCAGCCGGTCGAAAAACTCGTACATCTGCTCCCCGCGTAGCGTCACCGAGCAGCCGATCGGCATGCCCTGGCGCAGCTTAAACGCCGAAATCGACTTCTTGGCGCGGTTCACGACCGGCCTCTGGCCGGTGATCTGCCCCAGTTCCTGCACCGCTCCGTCCATCAGCCGCGCGTTCTGGGTGGCTTCGCCCAGCCCGATGTTCACCGTGATCTTGGCCAGCCGCGGGATAGCCATGGGGCTCGAATAATGAAACTGCTCCTGGAGCCCGGGAGCCACCTGCTTCTGATAAAGCGTCTTCAGTCTCGCCGCCATATCCTCTGCCGCCTACTTCCGGTCGAAGGTGTTTCCGCACTTGCGACAAACCCGCGTCTTGCGTCCGTCCGGAGCGATGTGGTGGGCGATCCGCACCGGCCCGCAGCTCGGACAGACAATCATCACGTTGCCGACGGCGATGGGCGCCTCCCGCTCCGCGATGCCGCCCTTGATCTGCCGGGCCGGGTTGCGCCGGGTGTGCTGCTTGACCATGTTGACATGCTCCACGAGCAGCCGGGCTCTGTCCGGCTGGACGCTCAGCACGCGCCCCTGCTTGCCCCGGTCCCGCCCGGAAATCACCTTCACCGTGTCGTTCTTCTTGATCTCTACCGCCACCTTCTGGATCGCTACCGCCGCCATTTCCAGGCTCCCTTATGCGTTTACAACACTTCCGGCGCCAGCGAGACGATCTTCATGAACCTCTTGTCCCGCAGCTCCCGCGCCACCGGCCCGAACACGCGCGTCCCGACCGGCTCGCCGACCTCGTTGATCAGCACGGCGGCGTTCGAGTCGAAGCGGATGTAGGTCCCGTCCTTGCGCCGCGTCTCCTTGCGGGTGCGCACGATCACCGCTTTGACCACGCTGCCCTTCTTGATGTTGGAATCCGGGGCCGCCTCTTTCACGCTGGCCGTTACCACGTCGCCCAGCCCCGCCCGCAGGCCAACATCCCCGCCGCGCGGGAGGATGCAGGCCAGCTTCCGCGCTCCGGAATTGTCCGCCACCTCCAGCCGTGTCCGCATCCCGATCATCGTTCTATCCTCGCCGTGCCTTTCTTAATCCTATCCGGCCTCAGACCACCTCGCCCGGCTCGACCTTCACCTGCGCCGCCCGCCAGATGACCTCCTTTAGCCGCCAGCGCTTCGACCGGCTCAAAGGCCGGGTCTCTACGATCCGCACCCGGTCGCCCAGCCGCGCCGCGCCCCGCTCGTCATGGGCATAGAACTTCTTGCGCTTGGTCAGCACGCGGCGGTAGAGCGGATGCGGCACTCGGCGGCTCACCTCCACCACAATGGTCTTGGCCATCTTGGTCGAGACCACCTGCCCGACTTTTTCGGCCCTCTTCCCGATCGCTCGTTCCGCCATCACGCTTGTCCCCGCTGCGCCGCCTCTTGCTTCTGCTGGGCCAACTCCCGCTCCCTCTGCACGGTCAGCATTCGCGCCCGGTCCTTCTTCAGCTCGTGGTATTTCTTGAGCCCGTCCGTCTGCCCCATGGACATCTGGAAGCGCAGCCGGAACAGGCGGTCCTCGACATCGGCCACGTGCACGGCCAGCTCGTGATCCCCAAGGTCTCTGATCTTTTCCGCTTTCATTGCACTTCCTCGGTCGCCCGCGCCACAAACCGCGTGGGCATGGGGAGCTTGTGCGCCGCCAGATTCATGGCCTGCCGAGCCACGGCTTCCGTCACGCCTTCCATTTCGAACAGCACTTTGCCGGGCCGCACTACGGCGACCCACTGCTCCGGCGCCCCTTTGCCTTTGCCCATGCGGGTCTCGGCCGGCTTCTTCGTGATGGGCTTATCGGGAAACAGCCGCAGCCATACTTTGCCGCCGCGCTTGATGAACCGCGTCATGGCGACACGGGCCGCCTCGATCTGCCGATCTGTCACCCAGGCCGCCTCGAGCGCCTTCAACCCGTAATCGCCGAACGAAAGCTCGGCGCCCCGCCAGGCCTTGCCGCAGCGGCGGCCGCGCTGCTGCTTGCGGTACTTCACTTTCTTCGGCATCAACATGATCTGGTGCTCCCTGCCTCAGCTCTGCGGCTCGCCTTCTCCGGTTTCACCCGCCGGGGCCGGCGGCTCCGTCGTTTCCGTCCGCGCTGCGCCCTCCGCCTTCGGCGCCAGGGGCGGCACAACCGGTCCTGGACCCCTGAGGCCGGCTTCCGGCTCCTCGGCCGGCGAAACTTCCACCAGGGCCGGAGGCGGCGCCGGCACCTGCCGCGCCCGCTCCCTGGCTTCCGGCCTGGTCGGGAGACGCTCCGCCGCGGCCGACCTCGCTTCCCGTCTCCGCGCCGGCAGCGGCTCGGCCCCCAGCAGACCCAGCGGCTCCCGGCGCCCCTTCGCGTCCAGGATCTCGCCCCGGTAAACCCAAGCCTTCACGCCAATCACGCCGTAGGTGGTGTGGGCCTCGGAGGCGCCATAATCAATATCCGCCCGCAGCGTGTGCAGCGGCAGCCGCCCTTGCAGATACCATTCGCTGCGCGCGATTTCCGCCCCGTTCAGACGCCCTGCCACCCGGATCTTGATTCCCAGGCATCCAAACCGCAGCGCCGAATCCACCGCCTTGCGCATGGCCCTCCGGAACGCCACCCGCTTCTCCAGTTGCAGCGCCACGCTCTCGCTCACTAGTTGTGCGTCCAGCTCCGGCTTGTGCACTTCCTGGATGTCGATGAACACTTCCCGGTTGGTCCGCTTGTGCAGGTCCTGCTTCAGCTTCTCGATCTCCGCTCCTTTGCGGCCGATGATGATCCCCGGCCGCGAAGTCCGGATGGTGATCCGCAGCTTGTTGCCAGGCCGGTCGACCTCGACCGAGCTGATCCCCGCCGCCTTCAGCCTCTCGACAAGCTCCCGCCGCAGCTTCAGGTCCTCGTGCAGCAGATCGGCGTAGCCCTGCTTGGCAAACCACCGGGAGCGCCAGGTCTTGGTGTAACCCAGCCGGAACCCGTAAGGATGTACCTTTTGACCCATAATCCTCCGTGGTGCGTCAGGCGGCGCGCCCCGCGGCCCGCCAGCCTATTCCTCGTCGCTCACCTCCACCACAATGTGAGCCATGCGCCGCTGGTAGCGGTAGGCGCGCCCCATGGGCGCCGGCCGCACCCGCTTCGTCCGCGGTCCCTCGTTCACGTAGGCCCGCTTGACGTACAACTTGTCAACATCCACGTCGCTCGAACCGCTCTCGGCGTTGTTGATCGCCGAGCGCAGCACCTTTTCCACCTGCGGCGCCACCCGCTTGTTGGTGGACTTCAGAATATTAATCGCGTCGCCGCACTGCCGGCCCCGGATCAAGTCCACCACCAGCCGCGCTTTCTGCGGCGATACCCGCGCAAATCTCATTACGGCCCGCTTTTCCATGTCCCCGCGTCTCCGTCTCTCCGCGCCTCTCTTACGCCGGCGCTGGCGCCACCGTCTTCGCTGTGGTCGCCGCCTTGGCCGAGTGGCCCTTGAAGATGCGCGTGGGCGAAAACTCGCCCAGCTTGTGCCCCACCATGTTCTCGGTGATGAACACCGGAATGAACTTCTTGCCGTTGTGCACGGCCAGGGTGTGCCCCACCATCTCCGGCAGGATGGTTGAGCGCCGCGACCAGGTCTTGATCACCTTCTTCTCGTGCCGGGCGTTCATGTCGGCGATCTTCTCGACCAAGTGCTGGTCGGAGAACGGACCCTTCTTCAGCGAGCGCCCCATTTACTTCCTCCTCGCTACGATCCACTTGTCGGTACGGGGATTGTTGCGCGTCTTGTAGCCCCGCGTGGGCTGGCCCCAGGGGGTCACCGGGTGCCGGCCGCCGGAGGTCTTCCCCTCGCCCCCGCCGTGGGGATGGTCCACCGGATTCATCGACACGCCGCGATTGTGCGGCCGCCGCCCCAGCCAGCGGCTCCGGCCCGCCTTGCCCAGGCTCACGTTTTCGTAGTCCAGGTTTCCGACCTGGCCAACGGTCGCCATGCACTCCGCCAGCACTTTGCGGGTCTCTCCGCTGGGCAGTTTCAGCAGCGCAAATTCGCCCTCTTTCGAGATCAGCCGCACTTGCGCGCCGGCCGAGCGCGCCATCTGCCCGCCCTTGCCCGGCCGCAGCTCCACGTTGTGCACCACCGTGCCGGGCGGGATGTTTTTGAGCGGCAGCGCGTTGCCCACCAGAATGTCTGCCTCCGGCCCGGCCACGACCGTCATGCCCACCTGCAAATCCACCGGCTGGAGGATGTAGCGCTTCTCCCCATCGCGATAGTGCAGCAGGGCAATATTGGCCGAGCGATTGGGGTCGTATTCGATAGCCGCCACCCTAGCCGGCACGCCGATCTTGTCCCGCTTGAAGTCGATCACCCGGTAGTTCTGCTTGTGCCCGCCCCCGCGGAACCAGCTTGTGAGCTGGCCCTTGCTGTTGCGGCCGCCGGTGCGTTTCTTCGGCTCGACCAGCGACTTCTCCGGGCGAGGGCGGGAAATTTCGTCCCGCACCAGCACCGTGTGAAACCTTCGGGTGCTCGTCGTCGGCCTATAACTTTTGGTTGCCATGGCGTCGCTCCACTACCGCCCCTCTAAATCTGGGCGTACTCCACCATCTTTTCGCCTTCCCGCAGCTTGACGTAGGCTTTTTTCCAGTCCGGCCGGTAGCCCGCGTACTTGCCTCTCCGGCGCAGCTTGCCCGGAAAGTTGGCCGTCCGCACCGCCTCCACCTTCACCTTGAAAATCGCTTCGACGGCGTTCTTGATATCGGTCTTGGTGGCGTCGGGCCGCACCTGAAAGCACAGCGTCCTTTCGGTGTCCTTGCGAAGCTGGGCCTTCTCGGTGATGACCGGCCCCTGGATCACCTCAAACTTTTTCATCGCAGCGCCTCCGAAAGCTTCTGCGCCGTGGCCTGGGTCAAGATCACCCGCTCGTGGTCCAGCAGGTGATAGGGATTCACTTCGCGGCTTGCGAGCAGGGTCACGCGAGGCAGATTTCGCGAGGACCGCTCCAGGTTCTGGTTTTCCCCGTTTGACACCAGCAACACCGACTTCTCGGAGCCCAGCCGGTCGAGGCCCTGGCGGAATTCCTTCGTTTTCTGTGACGGCAGGTCCAGGTTCTCCACCACCGTCAGCCTCCCCTCCTGCAGCTTGGCGGAAAGGGCCGACCGCAGCGCGCCGACCAGCATCTTCTTCGGAAGATGGTAGGAGTAGTCCCGGGGTTGCGGCCCGTGCGCCGTGCCCCCGTGCCGCCACAGCGGCGAGCGGATGGAGCCGATGCGGGCCCGCCCGGTTCCCTTCTGCCTCCACAGCTTCTTGCCTGAACCGGCCACACTGCCTCGCTCCTTAGTCTTGTGGGTCCCGGCCCGCTGGCAGGCCCGGTAGTGCCGCACCGCTTCGTATAGCAGCGCTTCGTTCACCTGGGCCCCGAACACCTCGTCGGCGAGCTCCACCCGCCCCACAACTTTGTTTTCCAGGTTGACCACGTCCACCGTCGGCATGCTCGCTTCTCTCCGCTTTTAGCCTTTCGCCCGCCGCACCACCACGTAGCCGCCGTTCGGCCCCGGCACGGCGCCTTTGACCAACAGCAGATTTTCCTCGGCGTGGACCTCCACCACTTCCAGGTTGCGCACCGTCACCCGCGCGTGCCCCATATGCCCCGCCATCCGCATGCCTTTGAACACGCGGGAGGGATAGGAGCTCGAGCCGATGGATCCGGGCGCCCGGTGCGACATGGAGCCGTGCGCCGCGCCGCCGCCGCGGAAATGGTGCCGCTTCACCAGGCCAGCGAACC
>JACQDG010000397.1 GCA_016201185.1 Acidobacteriota bacterium
CGGGAGAACAGGGCGTAAGTGTCGGGGTCATCGAGCGGCAAGTCCTCGAGCACGATCTTCGCGCCCCGGCTCGCCTCGATCAGCTTGCGGGCGTCATCCACCACGGTGAGCGTGGTCAGGCCGAGGAAATCCATCTTGAGAAGCGAAAGCTTCTCTAGGCCGTTCATGTCGTACTGGGTGACGATTTCGTCGCGGTTGGTCTTGTACAGCGGCACCAGCTCCTCGAGCGGCTGCGGCGCGATCACTACCCCGGCGGCATGGACCGAAGCGTTGCGGGAAAGGCCTTCCAGCCGCTGGGCCGTCTGGAAAAGGTCGGCCACCCGGGGATCCTTTTCGATGGCCTCGCGGAGCCGCGGCTCCTGGGCCAGGGCGTCGGCCAGCTTGATGTTCAGGACGTTAGGGACGAGCTTGGTGAGCCTATCTACATCGGCATAGGACATATCAAGGGCGCGGCCCACGTCCTTGATCGCCGCCTTGGCCGCCAGGGTGGTGAACGTGATAATCTGCGCCACCCGCTCCCGGCCGTACTTTTCGGTGACGTACTGGATCACCTCGCCCCGGCGGTTCATGCAGAAGTCGATGTCGATGTCGGGCATGGAGATGCGCTCGGGGTTCAGGAAGCGCTCGAACAGCAGGCCGTGCTGGAGAGGGTCGAGGTCGGTGATCTCGAGCGCGTAGCTGACCAGGCTGCCGGCCGCCGAGCCGCGGCCCGGACCGACCGGAATGGAACGGGAGCGGGCGAAGCGGATGAAGTCCCAGACGATCAGGAAGTAGCCGGAAAATTTCATCTGCTGGATCATCCGGATCTCGGAGTCCAGCCGCTCCACGTATTCCGGAAGGTCGTGTTTCAGCCGGCCCTGGGCATGAAGGGCCTCCAGGCGCAGGCGGCGCTTCTCGAAGCCCTGCCGCGTCACATATTCAAAGTAGGTGTCGGCGGTGTGGCCTTCCGGCACCTCGAACTGGGGAAACGGCTCGGAGACTTTTTCCAGCTTCAGCGAGCAGCGCTGGGCAATCTCCCAGGTGCGATCGAGCGCCTCCTCGCACTCGGCGAACAGTTGCATCATGTCAGCGCGCGACTTGAGGTAGAAGTCCGGCGTGGCCCACCGCATGTGCGCCGGGTCGCTCATGGTCTTGCTGGTCTGGATGCACATCAGCACCTCATGGGCGCGGGCATCCTCGCGGCGCAAGTAGTGGGAGTCATTGGTGGCCACGAGCGGAATGCCCGTCTCCTGCGAGAGCCGGTAAAGCTGCGGCAGCACCTTGCGGTCCTGCTCCAGGCCGTGGTCCTGCATCTCGAGGAAGAAGTTCCCCTTGCCGAAGATGTCCAGGTAGGTGTAGGCGAGCCGGCGGCCGTCCTCGTACTGCTTTTCGAGCAGCGCCTCGTTGATCTCGCCGCGCAGGCAGGCCGACAGGGCGATCAGTCCCTTGCTGTGCGCAGTCAAAAGCTCCTTATCGATGCGCGGCTTGTAGTAGAACCCTTCCAGGTAACCGCTCGTGACCAGCTTGATCAGGTTGCGATAGCCCTCGATGTTTTCACACAGCAGCACCAGGTGGTTGTAGCGGTTCGACTCGGCGGCCACTTTCCGGCTTTGCTGCGCCACGTAGACTTCGCAGCCGATGATGGGCCTGATGCCCCGCTTGTTGGCCTCTGTGTAGAACTCGACGGCCCCGAACAGGTTGCCGTGGTCGGTCATCGCCACGGCCGGCATGCCCTGTTTCTCGACCATTTCCATGAGAGGGGAGATTCCGCAGGCGCCATCGAGCAGGGAATAGTCGGTGTGGCAATGGAGATGGACAAACGGGGGGGCAGACATCAGGCTCCAGTATACCGAAAAGCGGAGGGGATGCCGCTTGACGTTGAAATCAGTTCTTCTCGCAACTGCCCAGCTTGCCGGCCTGGAAGATGCTTTGAACTTCGGCGGCGCTCAAGGCTCTGTTGTAAAGCGCCACTTCATCCACCAGACCGTTCAGAAATCGGCCCGGCCTCTCATCAGCGCCGAGCTGTAGTTCCGGCTGAAAGGCCTGCCTGTCTTGGAAAACGCCCGGGTAGGTGGCCGCTTCCAACGTTCCATTTATGTACAGGGATACTTCAGTTCTGGTTTTGACCACCGCCAGGTGGTACCAAGCATCCGGTGCAGCCACAGTTGCGCTGGCGAGCGTCGTAGAACTGCCAGGCAAGCACCCGGCCGGGCCCAAGGCGCTGCCCAAACAAAACACGAAGCGGTTATCCTCCCGCTTGAAAAAACGCCAGCCGCTGTCCGCTGCTGGCGACATGCGGCTCAATACCGACATTTCGCCGTCCACCGCGCCAAACTTGACCCAGAGACTTAACGCCGCTTCCGGATCGGAAAAGAAGACTTCATTTGTCTTGCCAAAACTGACGAAGTCGTCTTTGCCGTCCAGCCGAAAAGCCTGCCCGACGAGCCCCGGAGCGAAACCGGCTCCGTTGTGGAGAGCGCCCGGCCTCCCGTCACGCACATCGTTCCCGTTGCCGTCCGCCGGCCAGAAACTGACTAGTCCCGCGCTGGGCGGCTGGCAACCATCATCCAGAAGGTCGAAGACCGCCACGGCGCCTCGCGACCGGGCCGGGGCATAGGCGCGACGCCCGTCTGGCGCGAATACAATGCCCCGGGAAGCAGCCACTTCTGCCGTTTCCAAGATGGTGAAACTGGTCGCGTCGACGACGACCAGCGAACTGTGGCCCAGCACCACCCCCGCATTATCGGAAGTGCGCAATACGTGCACGACGCCTCCCGGCACGCTCGGGCATCCCCGGTGGTCGTAGTAGGGCTTTTCACAAACATCCCAGCCGCTTACCCAGATGTGCGCGCCGCTCGGCGAAATCGCAATCGGGCCGCCCACCAGCGGCAGCCCGGTAATGCTCCCCAGGCTTGTCTCGTTGGTCACGTCCAGAATGTCGATGGAGTCGTGTCCCGGACGTCCGCCCGGCCCGCCGCACTGATAGCTCACGTATAGCCGCGTCCCCTGCGGGTTCAGAGCCAGGTACATGGGGCAGATGGTGCCGGGGATTACCGTTACTTCGCCGGTGGCAGTCAGGACGCGCTTCAGTCCGGAATACGCCGCGGCTAAGAACAGCTTGCGTCCGTCGGGCGTTATAGCCAGGTCGATCACCGGCCCGTCTGTGTGTATCGTGCTGACGGCTTTTGTGGCTGTGTCAATCACGCTCAAGTCGCTGACCGCACTTCCCACGTACACCTTATGGCCATCCGGAGCGGCCACGATGGCAGAAGGCTTCTGTATCACCTGTACGGTATGGGTGAGCGCCTGGGTGGCAGTATTGAGGACACTTACCACCGCGCCATCGTAGTCGGTGAGGTAGAGCTCGGCTCCGTTGGGTGTGATGGCCACGCGATCCGGAGCCTTCCCCGCCGGGAGCAAGGCAGGTTGTTTCCCCTCTCCCGTGGCTTGGGCGAGCAGACGGCCGGGCCTGGTTGCTCGAGGCGGGACCTGGTGCCGGAGTTTCAACCGCCCACCCCTTGCCAGAAAGGCCCACCCCCACACCAGCAGGACTACGGGCAGAACGACAGCAGCGGCCGCGGCTACCCAGCGTCTTGGCGGCGCCGCTGCTTCCGGCCGGGGCTGTCGATTGTTCCACCATACATCCAGCTCCGACCTGTAGGCGTAAACCGTGCCGAGCTTGTCGTGGAGGTGACGGTAGACGGGCAGTCCTTCCCGCTTCTCCCAGCGCTTTGCAGTGCTGACATCGCGCTTCAGGTAGGCCGCAATCTCCTTCCAGGACTCCAACCTCTCGCTGGCTGGTGAACCAGAAGGTGCCGTTGCCACCTGCGCGTTCTCCCGGTCCATAGGCAAACGTGACCCCCCCTGGGCAGCGTAGCTTATTGTACTACGGGGCAAACGAGCGCAAAACGAGGTATTCGGGTCCTGCCCCGCTTTGCCCTCTTGCCGTGTCAGCCCTGGGCCATTAGCGTAGCGTTGAAGCCTGCAGACCACCCGGGCATCGGTGTGCCGCAAGTCATGCTAACGGAGTTTCCGTTGGCAATGCTGGGCTTGCCTGGGCAAGACGCGGGGAAGTGAGGATCACTTGAAACACATAACAAGACCGATGGGAAGGTGTATTGAGACATTCGCAACTGCGGGAATGGGTCTAATGCTATTGGCCACCCCAATTCCCGCGGCAAACGTCACTCTGAATTTCAACTCCCTGCCAAGCGCCCAGGGCTGGTTTTATGAGGCCACAAACGAGAAAGCTGAACTGGATATTTTCTCAGTGAACGGCGGGACACTGTTTCAAAACTCGCTTTTTGGTCTTTCCGGCTATAACGTCTACCGGCGCAACAATGCCGTCACACTTGCGCCGTTCACACTGTCCTTGCGCGCGCATGTGCTTGAGGATTTCACGGGCGACCTGAACGATCCGGCTGGCTTTGCATGCGCCATTTTCACCGGGGCCGAAATGTTTGCCCTGGAGCTGTCGACCAACCGGATCCGCCTCGAAGATACTACCCTTGGACCGGACCAGGCTGTAATCTTTGACTTCGACAACACCCAATTTCACGATTACCGGTTAGAGGGAACGCCGGGCTTAGCCGGGATGAAGGGCACCTACCGGCTCTTCATTGACGGGACACTGATGAAGACCGTCACGGCACGCCCGCTTGACTCTTTTCCAGGCGCCCTGTTCCTTGGAGATCTGACCGGCGGCCAGGGCGCCCGAGCCGAGGTCTCCAGCTTCAGTTACGTCAGCGATGATGCCGGCCCCATCCTCTCCAACCTGATGGCCAACCCCAACCCCCTGGCCATCAACACCTCCACGATTCTCACCGCCAATGTCGACGACTCCACCACCGGAGGCAGCAACATCGCCTCCGCCGCATACAACATCGACGGCGGCACGTTCTTCCCCATGAACGCCACTGACGACGCCTTCGACGAGCCGAGCGAGGACGTCAACGCGAACGTGCCGACCTTCTCCGCCACCGGCGTCTACAACCTTTGTG
>JACQDG010000398.1 GCA_016201185.1 Acidobacteriota bacterium
CCGCGCGGCCGGTGAAACGGTAGCAGATCGAGTAAATGCGGCGCGTGTGGAGCTTCACTAGGCCTTCCCAGGCGACTTCGTCTCCCCGCAGGCAACGGGTGACGAGCGGGGCATCGAGGTCTAGTTCCAAGGCGCCACCGCTCCCCAGCTCAGGCCGGGGGGCCATGGTCACTACCTTCCAGCCGATCGACCCTGGCCAAACCAGACTTGCCGCCATGTGCTTCTCCTGCGCTCACCACGGCGCCCGTCCCCGGGCTCGCCGCCCATTGCGGAAGGTGGTTCGTCTTCCAATCTGAAGTAACGAATTTGATCGGGCAAAAGTTCATTGGTTCTTTGGTATCTTTAAGTTCACGAGGGCGATAGCGAGCCCGGCTAAGGGCCCGGTCGGGCGCTGCCGGCTCCCCCTCGGCAAAGCGTATTCTACCCGAGATGCCGGCTATATGAGGCAGAAATCCCGCAGGTGGCTCCTGTTAGGGTTGGCCTTACTTATCTTGGCGGGGTTGCTTATTGAGCGAATACGGACCAACCCTCAGTGGCGAACCTTCAGCGGTCGGGCCTTCCTCGAAAACCTGGTTTCCATTAGCTGGGGATGGGCGGTGCTGGCGCTGGCCGCAATCTATACGACCTACCTAGTAAGAGCGTTGCGCTGGCGGCTGCTGATGCGCCCGGTGAAGCGGACCGCCCGATTGTGGACCATCTTTTCCGCCACGGTGATCGGTTTTGCTGCCATCGGGATCTTTGGGAGGCCCGGCGAGATGGTCCGGCCCTACCTGGTGGCGCGCAAGGAAGGTGTGCCCGTTTCCAGCCAAATGGCCGTGTGGGTGTTGGAGCGATGCTTTGACACTCTCACGGTGCTGGTCATCGTGGCGTTTGCGCTGAGCGACCTGGAAGCGGCCGGGTTGAGGTCCAGCCCCACGCTGATCCGCGCCCTGAGCGTAGGCGGAAGCGTGGTGGCGTTCGCCGCCCTGGGCATTGTGATCTTGCTCGTGGGTATGCGGAACTATGCTGATCAGACGGCCGGTTGGGTTCTCGAGCGGCTGCGCTTTCTGCCCCCGGCACGCTACCAATGGGTAGAGCACGGCACGCAGTCCTTTCTGCAAGGCTCCCGCGGCGTGCGCAGCTTGGGGGCTCTGGGAGTTTGCAGCCTCTATAGCGCGGCCCAGTGGGGTCTGATTGCCTTTTGCTACGCCGCCGTGTTCAACTCCTTCAGCGGGGGTATGCGGCTGTCGGTGAGCGAAACACTGATCTTCATGGGCTGTGTCATGGCCGGCTCGTTCATTCAGGTTCCCGGCTTGGGTGGCGGTATCCAGGTGGCCTCCGTGCTGGTCCTGACAGAATTGTTTGCCGTGAAGCCGGAGGCGGCGGCTAGCATATCGCTGCTTATCTGGATATATACCTTTCTGGTGGTGGTGCCCCCGGCGGCGGGCCTTGCCTTTTACGAAGGGTGGAGTTGGAGCAAGCTGTGGCGGCTGGAGGCGGAGAGCTGAGATGAAATGCCCTTTCTGCGGTCATATCCAGGACCGCGTCGTCGATTCCCGAGAGAGCAAGGAAGGGGAGTCTGTTCGGCGGCGGCGAGAGTGCCTGGCCTGCCAGAAACGCTTCACCACTTACGAACGCACCGATGAAATCCCTTATATGGTGGTGAAGAAGGACGGGCGCCGGGAGCGCTTCGAGCGCCAAAAGATCCTGGCCGGCCTATTACGGGCATGCGAGAAGCGGCCGGTCAGCATGGGGCGGCTGGAAGAACTTGTGGATGAGGTGGAAAGCCGCATGGCCGACTCCCCCGAACGGGAACTGGGAACTGCCAAGATCGGCGAGCTTCTCATGGAGCGGCTGCGGCAGATCGACAAGGTGGCCTATGTGCGTTTCGCCTCGGTCTACCGGGATTTCCAGGATGAGCAGGAGTTCTTTAACGAACTGAAAACATTGATGAAACAGCAAAAGCGCAGCGGGGGTCGGGATCCCGTCGGCTAGCTTGCCTCGCGGCATCTAAGTACTTTAATTTCAATATATTTTGGTTGATTCCTCAACTGTAAGATAACCTTTTCTTTCGGGTCGCCACGGGCCTGCTCTCCACACTTCCTTAACACAAATTCTCTTGCAAATCAGCGAGTTATGAAAGATAATAACAGCCGGGATATATCTCGACCGAGCAAGTTGAGGCTTTGGTTGGGATTCCTGGGGGGCGTTTAGCCTGGGCGGTTGGGCTGGCCCTCGGCCGTAAGTCATTGGCGTTTCGGTTGCTTCCAATTGAGCACAGCAGCAAGCGAGATGTAAGATTCCCGGCAGTCGAGGCAGGCCAAGGAGTGCCAAAAACATCGTGGTTTGGGCTGCGGGCGGGTTGTCGAAGCAGAATAGCTTTGCTTTTCAACAACCTGCAACCAACTGGCAGTTTGCGCCATCATTAGAATTAGTGGGGCGCCGGCTGCGGAGGTATCCGAGTGGATCGTTTTGATGAACATTTCATGCCCGAGCCGGGGGAAACCTTGGGCGTGTCCCTGGAGGATTCCTCAGCGTTCCTGGATGCGGACCTGCATGGCGTAGCGGGCCAGGAGTATCCGCAGGGCGCGGAGGAGTCCATCTACACGGACGACCCGGTGAGGGTTTATCTTCGCGAGATGGGCTCGGTGCCCTTGTTAACCCGGCAGGGCGAAGTGGATCTGGCTCGCCGCATGGAGCGGGGAAAGCTGCGGATGATGAAGGCCCTTTCCCGCTCGCCGCTGGTGCAGCAGATGATCCTCAGCATGTACGACGCCATCCGAAAGGGCGAACTGCAAGTGGAGCACCTCGTGGACCTGGGTGATCCGGAGGCCGACGAGGCCCTGAAGGAACGCCTGCGGACCAAGGTGCGCCACCAGTTCACCCGGATCGTGAACGCGAATCGTCGTCTGCTGACCCTCAATGCGCAACTGGTTTCCGCTCCCGTGCGGCAGGTGCATGTGCGGCGCCGGCTGAGCAGCAAGGTGGCACGGCATGAGGTGCTGCTCTCGAAGGCAATTCGGGAAGTACCGTTCTACGTGACCGAATGGAAGGACTTTGCCCGGGCGCTGGAGCGCGCCGCCGACGAGATCGCTGGTTTTGAGAAGGATCTGAAGAGGGTCGAGGCCAAGCCCAACGGCAAGAATTCGGCCCTGGCGCGGGAGTTCAAGCGCGAGATTCGAGACCGCGAGACCGCCGCTGGTTCCACGCTGGCCGAGATGCGCCACCTCCTGCAGATGGTGCACCAGGGCGAGATGGAAGGGGAGAGGGCTAAGAAGGCGCTGGTCGAGGCCAACCTGCGGCTGGTGGTTTCCGTGGCTAAGAAGTACGTGAATCGCGGCCTGCATTTGCTGGACCTGATCCAGGAGGGCAACATCGGGCTGATGCGCGCGGCCGACAAGTTCGAATACCGCCGCGGGTACAAGTTCTCTACCTACGCCACATGGTGGATCCGTCAGGCCATTACCCGGGCCATCGCGGACCAGTCGAGGACCATCCGCATCCCGGTGCACATGAACGAGAGCATGAACAAGTTCCTGCGCGCCTCCCGGGAGCTGGAGAAGGAGCTGGGCCGGACGCCGACCAACGACAAGCTGAAGACCATCTCCCGGGACCCGGTGTCGCTGGAGACGCCGGTGGGCCGGGACGGGGAATCGGCGCTCGGCGATCTGCTGGAGGACCGCTGGGTCGGCTCGCCCGTGGACGCGGTGATCGAGGGCAACGTCCGCGACGAGACGGCCGGCGTGCTGAAGACGCTCTCGCCGAAGGAAGAGAAGGTCATCCGCATGCGCTTCGGGATCGGCTGCGACCGGGAGCACACGCTCGAGGAGATCGGCCAGGAGTTTGACGTGACCCGCGAGCGTATCCGCCAGATTGAGGCCAAGGCGCTGCGGCAGCTCCGCGGGCCAGAGCGCGCCCGCCGCCTGCGGGCCTTGATGGCCGCGCGGTAAACTTCGCAGGTCCCCGCCGCCCGGCGGGGACCTGCAGCCCACCCTCAGCGAAGGTTCTTCACAGATCCGCCATCGGGCATGTACTTCACACGCTGTTCAGATCGAGGCCAGAGTTGTTCCCATACCTTTGGTCCTCTTTCCGCCCCTCGGGGGCAGCTCTCTCACCCTCGCACGCGAGGAACGTGTGCGAATGCAGGCAGGGACGGCCGTGACGCCTCGGCTGATGGGAGGCTTCCGCACGGCGAAGCACCGCAGTATAATACCGGGCGCGGTAAGGGAGGAAATTGCCATGAAGCTGTTCGTACTAAGCTTAGCGGTACTCTTCGTCGCCGGACCCCTGGTCGCGGCGGAGGATATGGAGACTGCGTTCCAAAGCCTTAAAGAAACAGTGGAATCGAAGAAGGACGCCGCCGAGATAAAGAAACAGGCGGCGGAAACGTGCGCGCTGGCGCGCGAGATGATCGCGGGGGCCACTTCGGAAAGCGACATGGATAAGGCGCGGGTAAAGCGCGCGCGCGAAATCGAGCTATACACGGAATACGCTCTTTATGCCACCGCTGTCTCAGCCCCACACGCGACGGCGATAGACCTGCTTTCAACCCTCGAGCAGCAGAATCCCAAGAGCAAGTACCTGGATGAAGGCTACTTGCGGTACTTCCAGGCGTTGAGCCAAACGGGCGCCGCGTCGAAGATCCCGGCCATCGCCGAGAAGGCCCTCCCGAACTTTCCCAACAACGAGGACCTGCTGTTGGTGCTGGCCGATACGGCGATAAACCGCAAGCAATACGACCGCGCGCTGGGCTACGCCAAGCGTGTGGTAGCGGCCGTCGACAAGCACAAAAAACCCGAAACCATGGCCGCGGCCGACTGGGAGAAGAAGCGGGGCACGGTGCTGGGCCACGGCCACTGGATCGCTGGCGTGGTTTACTACGATAAGAGCCAGTTCTATCAGGCCGACAAGGAATTGCGCGCGGCGCTGCCCTTCATCAAAGGCAACGATGCGATGCTGGGGCCGGCGCTGTTCGATCTGGGCGTGGCGAACTTTCAGCTCGGCAAGATGATGATGAAGAAGGCGCAGGTGCTCGAAGCGGCAAAGTTCAGCGAGCAGGCGGCCGCCGTCAAGGGTTATTCGCAAGCGCAGATGGCGGCGCATAACGCGCTGGAAATGAAAACCGAGGCCGGGAGGATGGGGGCCCGCTAGGCGAGCTCTCCCGCTTCGCGGTTCAATGCTTTCAGCGAGCAAGGGCACGCCGAACCCGGCTGTACCGCTTGGCGGTGCTTAGCGGCTTGTACCTGCTGGATCTGATCCAGGAGGGCAACATCGGCCGCGCGGTAATCCCGCCCAAGAAGCACCGCCTCAAGTAGATTCCTGTTTATCTGCGTTGTTCGGTGGCTCCATCGGGCGGGCCAGAAGGGAAGCCGCTACCGCTGCCAGCACCAGAAAGACCATGCCCTGGCCCCACTCTCGAAGGATTATTTTCCCGATTCCAAACAAAGACGCGTAGATCAGCAGGCAGCCGGCGGCCCAGTGAAGGAAATTGCGGTCAAGGCTTTCAGGAGAAGAAGTGTCAGACGCCTGGGCGGCGATGGGGCCCCAGAGCAAGGGCGAGGGGCGGACGCGGCGGTAGAAGGCCAGCAGCGTTTCTTCCTTCTCCGGGGCGGTGAGGAAGGTGACCACGAGCCACACAGCGGTAGTGGCAGCAACGGTCAAGAGCATAATCTTGGCGAAGCCGATAGGATCGTCGCTCGACCACCCCAGCCCCAGTTGCAGGTAGAGGGAGACGGCGAATGCAGCGGCCATGGCGCTGACCTCGCTCCAGGCGTTGATCCGCCACCAGAACCAGCGCAGGATGAGGACGGTTCCGGTGCCCGCGCCGGTGACCAGCAGCAGCTTCCAGGCTCCGGCAATCGATTCCAGGTAAAAGGTCACCACGGCTGAAGCCACCGCCAGCAAGACGGTGGCCGCCTGAGAGGCCGCCACGTGGTGGCGCTCGGAAGCCTCGGGCCGCAAGAAGCGCCGGTAGAAATCGTTGATCAGGTAGCTGGCGCCCCAGTTCAATTGCGTGCCGATGGTTGACATAAAGGCCGCAGCAAAAGCGGCCACCATGAAGCCGCGAAGGGCTGCGGGAAGGCAGGCGATCATGACGCGGACGTAGCCGCTCTCCGGATCGGACAGGTTTGGAAACAGGATCAGCGAGACCAGCCCGACCAGTATCCAGGGCCAGGGCCGAAGCGCGTAGTGGGCCACGTTGAACCAGAGGGTGGCCCACAGAGAGTGGCGCTCATCGCGGGCCGAGAACATGCGCTGGGCGACGAAGCCGCCGCCGCCCGGCTCGGCGCCCGGATACCAGGTGGCCCACCAGTTCACAGAGATGTAGACCAGGAAGGTCAGCATGGGCATCCAGGCGGAATGCAGGTCCGGGATGAAGCTGAGGACGGAGCCCGCTCCCGCTCCCGCGCCACTCGCCGCGGCGCGCCGGGTCACATCGATGGCGTCGAGCTTCGCCTTCATGGCCTCGATGCCTCCCACGGTCGCCACGGCGTAGACGGCCAGCACGATCACCATGCTCATCTTGATCACGAACTGCACGGCGTCGGTGACCAGCACGCCCCACAGACCGGCCAGTGTGGAGATGGAGCAGGTGAGGGCGATCATGCCCAGCACCACGAAGATCGCCTGGAGCTTGCTGATGCCTAGTATCAGCATCAGGATCTTGACCATGGCCAGATTCACCCAGCCCAGGATGATACAGTTGATGGGCAGGCCCAGGTACAGAGCCCGGAAGCCGCGCAGGAAGGCCGCCGGCTTGCCCGAGTAGCGGATCTCGGCGAACTCCACGTCCGTCATCACCCCGCTGCGCCGCCACAGCCGGGCGTAGAAGAAGACGGTCAGCATGCCGCTGGCCACGAAATTCCACCATAGCCAGTTGCCGGCGATGCCGCCCTTCGCCACCATCCCGGTGACGGCCAGGGGCGTATCGGCGGCGAAGGTGGTGGCCACCATAGACGTCCCCGCCAGCCACCACGGCACGTTGCGGCCGGAGACAAAGAACTCCTCCAGGCTGCTGTGGGCGCGGTTCTTGTAGTAGAGGCCGATCAGGAGGTTCAGCAGGAAGTAGGCGGCCACCACCGCCCAGTCGATCGCGTTGAGAGGCAAGCGGGAAGTATAGCCCAAACTTAATGAACAGTGGCGTACTTCTTGAGTTGGCGGAACTGCTTCTCGCTGAGGCGGGGCAGGGCGCGGAGCTCTTCGACGCTGCGGAAGCGACCGTTTTTCTGGCGCAGGCGGATGATCTGGTGGGCACGGACCGGACCGATGCCTGGCAGTTGCTGGAGCTGTTCGACCGTAGCCGTGTTGATGTTGACGGGCGCGCGCGGCGGCTGTTTGG
>JACQDG010000404.1 GCA_016201185.1 Acidobacteriota bacterium
CCAGGTGGGCGAGTAGAACCCTTGCGCCCAGGGCAAACGGGGGTGGGACAAGGTAGGTACCACTATCGCGTACCGCTCCATCCACATCCCGATGATGACCGACACAGAAGCGATCACGGTGCCCGCCACGGTTCGTGTCCGGGCGCGCGACAGCAGCGAGACCGGTATGATGAAACAAGTCGTTACCATAAGCCAAAAGATGGGGGCAAAGCGACCGGTCAGCTTCGAATAGAAAATGGCCATGTGGGTAGGCTCTCCGCCGTAGAACGTGGTCAAGTATTCCGCAAAGGTAAAGTAGAACCAGAGTAGCGCCATCACCAGTAAAAGTATGCCGAGATGATTGAAGTGGATAGGCTTGAGATAGTCCTGGAGATGGTAGATACGGCGGATCAGGGCCATGGCGACGATGATGGAGGCGATGCCGGAAAAGATAGCCCCGACCACGAAGTAAGGACCGAAGATCGTCGAGTGCCACATCGGTTGCACCGTCATGCCGAAGACCCAGGAGACTACCGTGTGCACCGAGACCGCGATGGGGATGACCAGAACCGCCATGACCGCGATGAGACGATGCAGGATGCGCTTTTGCCGATCAGTGCCGCGCCATCCGAGGGACAGCAGGCGATAAAGGCCGACGTACTTTCCGCCATAATCCCGCAGGATCGCCAGGTCGGGGATTAAGGGAAGATAAAGGTAAAGTTGGTAATGTAAACACCCCAATACAGGGGGATGTTCAAGCCTGTGACACCCAGTCCCCGGCGCAGTTGCACCATCCAGGCAAAGAAGCCGAAGACAGTGCCGCCCAGCAAGGCCAGGACCAGGTAATAGAACGAGCTTCGAGTCGCCACAATGGGTTTCAGCAGAACTGCATCCGGCAGAACATCGCTAGGCTTCTTTTCGCTCTTCACCGCTCCACTCCCCTTCCGAAAGATAATTGACTTTAGGCTTGGTCCCCAATTCTTCGAGCAGCCGAAAGGAGCGTGGGCTGCGGCTCAACTCGGCGACCGTGCTGGCTGGGTCGTTAAGATCGCCGAAGTACATCGCCCCGGCCGGGCAGACTTCTACGCAAGCGGGAACGTAATCGCCTTCCGCCAGCGGGCGATTCGCCGCCCGCGCCTCCTCCCGCGCCTTCAGCAGGCGGTGGTGGCACAGGGTGCATTTCTCTACCACCCCTTTCGGGCGGACCGAGACATCGGGATTCAGCGCCTGCTGGAATTCACCGGGAAACTCCGGCCTGTACCAGTTGAACACGCGCCGGGTGTAAGGGCAGGCATTGGTGCAGTAACGGCAGCCGATGCAGCGGGCGAATGTCTGCCGCACGAAGCCCTCCGGACTCAGGCCGGTGGCGCCGACCGGGCAAACCAGGATGCAGGGTGGACTGTCGCAGTGCAGGCATGGCACCGGCATCAGACGCATCGAGACGCGTGGATACTCTCCTTCAACTTCGGGCAGCAGGTTGATCCAGGAGAGTATGCGCCCCCGTCCGGCCTCCTCGGGGGAAACACAAGGGACGTTGTTCTCGCTCTCGCACGCCACTACGCACGCCTGGCAGGCGGTGCATTTGGCTAGGTCGATCACCATTCCCCATCGCGGCATCGTTCAACGCCTCCTCAGCTTCGATATACCTTCACGTGCGTGCCGCTGGTTTGAGCCAGACCCGCCACCGGGTCGTAACGTTCGTCGAGCAGCGCCATCGGATTCACCCCCCGGCGGCCCCACCGGCTGCCTTCCGTATGCCCATATCCCAGGGGCAGGTGAACCACTTCGGGACGCGCCCCTGCATACAGGCGCGCCCGCACCTGCGCCCGCCCACGCGGCGATTCCACCGAGACCCGGTCGCCATCTCTGATACCAAGCTTCCGCGCCGTCTCCGGATGTATCTCCAGCCAGCTTTCCCAGGTGGCAAACAAGTGCTGGCCGGCGATTTGCTGCAAGTAAGGCAGGTGCCCGCCCTCGCCCCCCGCCAGGGGCAAGACCTCAATCGGCATCAGCAGCAAGGGGTAGCCGGGGGGGGCTTCAACCGTCGGCGGCTGGTGAGGCAGAAACAGGCGATCGTCGCCGGGTTCAAGGCCCACGGCGCGTGCGAAGTCGGGTCGAGAGGAGGCCCACCGCGCCAGAGTCTGCGAGTAAAACTCGAAGCGCCGCGAGGGTGTCCGCGCTGTCCGCTCCCACTCCCCGTAATAGTAAGTAGGCTCCCACCACCCGCCCCTCTCTTTCATCTGCTCCCAGAGCTCGTCGGCCGTCGAGTACGTTGGCGCCCACCAGCCCGAACGTTCCACCAGCCGGTTCCAGGCTTCGTCCAGGCGAGTGGAGTAGACCGAGCAGGTCTGAGCGGCGAACAGATCGCCCACGCGATGGCGCAGGTAAGCTTCAACGTTTTCGAACGGCAGGGCTGCCCCTACCTGTCCGCCAAGGAACTTCGCGATTTCAAGGAGAATGTCGCCCGGATGCCGCGTGCGATGCCGGGCCGCAATCACGGGCGGCGAAATGGATTCTACGGCATAAGGGAACGCGGGTGGCGAGGCGGCCTCCTGCCATCTCTCCAGGCCCGTCGGCGCCGGCAGCACCAGGTCGGCCAGACTCGAAGTTTCATCCATAAAGGAGGTGAAGCTGGCGATAAAGGGCACCTCCTGAAAGGACTGGCGAAAGACCTCGCCGTTGGGCAGGGAAAACACTGGGTTGACATCATGGAGCAGGACCGCTTCGACCGGGTAGGGCTTGCGAGAAAGGATCGCCCGCGGCAACCGGGCCAGGTGATGGCCGGGGAAGTGATGCTCGGGCGTTTCGTCCAGGCGGGGCCAGGAATTCTTGCCGGCGGGTGGAATTTCTTCTTCTTTCAGAGGCAACTCCGCTTGCAGGACGACACCCCCGGGGGTATCGAGGCTGCCTGACAGAGCATTCAGGCTGTGCACTGCCATGGCGGCATAAGGATGCCCCGGCAGCGTGCTGGTCTGGTGATCGCCAACGGCCACCGCCGGGCGGTTCTGGCCGAACTCGCGCGCCAGTCGGAGGATAGTTTCTGCGGGTACTCCGGTCATCACCGCCACATCGTTCAAGCGATATTCGCTCAGCACCAGCGAGCGGAAACCCATATGAGTCCTGCCCGCGGCGTCGCGCCAGTCCTCGAAGCCAAAGGTGTGGTCGCGGACGAAGGCCGCATCATAGAGCCCCTCGGTGATCAGTACATAAGCAATACCCAGTGCCATCGCCGCGTCGGTCCCCGGCCGGAGGGCGACCCACTCGTCGGCCCTCGCCGCCGTCATGGAGAACCGCGGCTCGATCTGGACGAATTTTGTGCGGCGCCCTGCGGCCGCATCCCGCCAGCGGCCAAACGCGCGCATCACGGCGGTCGGCGAGCCCCAGCCTTCCAGCAAATTCACGCCGAAGCTGAGCAGGTAGCGGGTACCCTCCAGGTCGTAAGCGACCGGCTGCGTGACGCCCTGCTGGAGGTACACTGCGGTCTGGATAGCATCGAGGCCTGAGGGCATGGTGAGGTAGTTCGGCGAGCCGTAAGCGGCCAGGAAGCGGCGGACGAGCCGGCTCCAGAGGTTCCGCTCAGGACGGTCGATCCACACCACTTGGTGCGCCTGGCCGGCGCCGCGCAATCTTCGCAGCCGCGCGGCGACAGTCGAGATAGCCTCTTCCCAGGAAATCTCCCGCCAGCGGGGGGACTTCCGGCTGCCGACATTCCGGAGCGGCGCGCGCAGGCGGTCCGGATGATAAACCACCTGCAAGCCGGCCAGCCCTTTCGGACACAGGCCCCCGTGGCTCACCGGATGAAACGAGCTACCCTGAATCCTGACGGCCCGGGGCCCGATGGTGCGCACGCGCAGGCCGCAAGCCGCCGGGCACAACGAGCAGAGGCTCGGCACCCAGTTTTCAGGTCCGCCCGGAACTATTACCTCTTCGGAAGCCAGCGCTGCGTTGAGCCGGCTCAGGCCACGCAGGCTGACTCCGGAGGTGGCCGCCCCCAGCGCCCCGCCGGCCGCAAACCTCAGATAATCGCGTCGGTTGATTTCAAAGCTCATGGCTTTGCCTTCGCCAATGCGGGCGAGAATTGACCGCGGTTCAGGAATTCCAGTAAATCCACGATTTCACCGGGACGGAAGCGGGGCCAGGGAATCTCTTGTTGCCTCATCTTTTCGAGCATCAGCGGGCCGTGATTCCATAGCGCGGTGGCGACCGGAATGGGTGAGCCGCCGCCTCGCCAACCCGCCAGATCCGGCGCGGTGTCGGCCTTCGCGCCCGCCGTGTGGCAGCCCGCGCATCCCTTCTCCTCAAACCGACGCCGCCCACGCTCGGCGTTTCCGGCCATTTCGAAGTAGCGTTCGGCAAAGAGGTAGGCGATTAAATCGGCCATCTCTTGATTGGAGAATTGCGGTCGTGGGACCTGTTGCGCCCGCATGCTGGCCCACATTGCCGGAGCATGATTCCACATCAGGCCCGCGAGCTGGCCAAGAGTACGGGGCAGGGCGCGGCGGCCCAGGTCGGGGGCGCGGCTGCCGCCGGCGCCGCGTATGGCGTGGCAGGAAACACACCCCTTTTGCCGGAACAACTCCCGGCCCGTTTCGGCGTTAGCCTGGCGCAGATAAACGTGTCCTTTGGAGTTGGCCGCAAGCGTGCGAATGTAGGCCATCAGGTCGGTCATGTCATTGCCCAGGAACTGAGGCCAGCTCAAGCCGCGCGCAGCCATCATCGCCTGCATGGGCTGAGCGTGGTTCCACATCGCCTGGATCCAGCTCACCGGATTTCGGTAACTCGCCCAGCTTCTCAGGTCTGGCCCGGCGCGCCCGCCCTGGCCGGCGAGGGAGTGGCACTCCAGGCATCGTTTCTCGGCAACTAGCCGGCGCCCGCGCTCAGCATCGCCCGGCTCATCCAGCGCGCGCACCGAATAGAGGAACGCGAACAAGTTGGTCATCTCCTCTTCGCTGAACTTAGGCGGGGCGAGGCGCTGCAACCGCATCTTCTCCCACATGGCCGGGGCGTGGTTCCACATCCCGGCCACCAGTTCGGCGGCGCTCAAGTTTCCGCCCGGCGCCCGCGCCAGGTCCGGGGCGGCGCGCCCCCCCTCGCCCAAGACCGCATGGCAGCGCGCGCAGCCTTTGTCGAAAAAAGTTTGCATGCCGGCCTTGGTATTGCCGGAGAGGAAGTAGGCGCCGCCCCCCTGGACCTGGGCGGTGAGCAGCGGCGTTGCGAGGCACAGAACGCACACTCCTGTCAGGAGCGGGCGCAGAGACGGAATCCCGTGCTTTTCAATCGAAATCCGCTTAGCGATGGCAATCATTGCAGTCTGTCTTGGCTCGACTCTTTTGATGGCATTCGATGCAGGCGTCCATGGTTAGAAGACGAAAGGGACGCTGTGGAGGCACGACGGCTTTTTCCATCGGCCCGTGGCAGGCGCTGCACTCGAGTTTCGCCAACTCCACATGCCGTCGGTGAGAGAAGTAGACGTGCGCCGGCACGGGGGTCAATTGAATCCATTCCAGTTCTTTTCCTGCCGCGGCCAGGGTCCGGATCTTTTGTTCCTCGGCGCTCTCGGTGAGCGGGGATTCGTGGCAGGCGAGACAAGCGGCCAGCGCCGGCAGCGTCGCCCGGGCCTGACTTTGCGCCCCCGTGTGGCAATCCGTGCAACCCATGCCGCTCGAGATATGTTTCGCGTGATTAAAAGCGATCGGTTGTGCAACTGGAACCCCGGAATTATGTCCCAAAAAGAAGACGGAGCCCAGAAGGGAAAACAGCCCGAAGCCGGCCAGCATGGGCCAGCGCGGCAGCAACAGGAAGACCGGTGAATCGGAGAGTGGCATCAGCGTCTCTCCTCCTTGGGCGTGTTGAGGAAGGCCACCAGGTCGCCCACGTCGCTCTCCACCAGCGCCGGCCAGGGTAGGTGAAGTTCTTGGGTGCGCTGGTACATCTTAGGACCGTGAACCCAGAGTCCGGCAGCGAGATTGATGCTGGTGAAGTCCGCCCCGCTTCGCCGCAGAGCAGGTCCCCGAGAGCTGCCTTCGGCGCGCTGCCCGTGGCAGTGGCTGCACCCCCGCCGGGCAAATAGTTGCTCGCCGGCCTGCGGCGAGCCCCCTGGCTCGAAATAGCGAAGGCTATAGAGAAAAGCGATCAAGTCCGCCATGTCCCGCCCTTCGAGAGTCGGCCGTGGGACGCCCTTGGCCTGCATGGCCCGCCACATTTCGGGCGAGTGGTTCCACATTAAACCGGCGAACTGGACCAGGGTAGGCGGGAACTGCGGCCGGGGGCCGAGACTGGGACCCACTTCCCCCCCGTGACCCTTAACCGAATGGCATTCCAGACAGGACTTGCTTTGAAACACCTTCCAGCCCCGGTCGGGATCGGCAGGTAACAGCGCCGATTCCCGGCGCGGCCCCTTGCTGACCTCCCGAATGTAAGCGAGCAAGTCATTCATTTCGCCGCCTTCAAACTTGGGCCACGCCAGGCCGAGCTGCCGCATGCCGGCCTCCATGGCGGGCGCGTGGTTCCACATCGCTTGAGCCCAGACGATAGGCGTATCTACACCGCTCACCGTCGACAGGTCTGGCCCGATCTTGCCCCCTTCCCCCCGCAACGCGTGACAGCGAGTGCAGCTCTTGGTTTCAAATAATCGCTCGCCGCGGGCCTCATCGCCAGGCTCATCGACGTATCGCGTGGTGTAGAGGAAGGCAAACAGGTGCGTCATATCCTCCTGGCTCAGGGCCGGGTAGGACATTTTCTCCAGCCGCATGCGCTCCCACATGCGCGGCGCGCAATTCCACATGGCGGTGACGAGCTGGTTGATGTTGGACCGGTGCGGCTGCTGGAATCCCAGGTCGGGCGCCAGTCGCCCGCCCCACCCATTGACGGCATGGCAGTGTCCGCACCTCTTTCGTTCAAACACCTGGCCGCCTGTGTGCGGGTTACCGACTAGAAATACTGACCAGCGTTTCTGCGCGTACCTGTGCTGCCAAACGAGCACGCTCCCCAACAATCCCGTGGCGCCCAGAGCCGCCAGTCCCCAGATCAGTAACTGTCGCTGTGAGCTCACTTGCTACCCCCTCCGGTTCCTGCGGCAGCGCCAGCAGAGCCCGTCCGCCTGCCATGCGGATCCCTAAGCGTAGGCGCAAACCTGAGCCTGCTCACCGAGCCCTTCCGCGATGCCGATTTGTCGTTGAACCGTTTCGCACTGGAGCCTCATTATGCTTGCCGTCCCTCCAGGCACGTCCTTCGCCAGCCGGTGGGCAGGGTCTGGCGGGACGCGCCAGAGTGGACCATCGGCGCCCAATCCACACAAAGAGAACTGGTTAGCAAAGAGTGGGGATGGGAAGTTAACCGGGCTAGCGCGAGGCGGGAGCTGTCCGAAAAACGGTCGTTGTCTGAAAATCGGACACCGCCGCGCCGCCA
>JACQDG010000429.1 GCA_016201185.1 Acidobacteriota bacterium
CAGCAGAGGCGGCCGGCCCCGGTAATTCCGGGACGGGCCAGAAGGCCGAGTCGGGAAGCAGCTCCAAGAAGAAAAAGAAGGGGCGCTTCTTAAAAATCATCCCCAAGCCGTAGCAAGGCGGAAGGTTGGTCTTGCACCGGTTGCCGCAGCGGCCGATCCTGGGCCGTGCCCGATTCGGTTAGTGCTGCGACGACGCGAGGAGTTGTGGCAAGGGTTTTACTCGCCGATGACAGCCCGCATGCCCAGCGCATGGGCCTCGAGATCCTAAGCCGGGAAGGCTACGACGTCCTCGGCCTCACCGATGGCTTGCAAGTGATGGAAAACCTGCCGAGGTTTGCGCCGGACCTGATTCTGGCCGACGCGAACCTGCCCGGAGAATCGGGCTACCGGATTTGCGAGCGGATCAAGGCAGATCCGGCGCAGCAGCATGTCAAGGTGATATTGCTGGTTGGGGCAGTGGAGCCCTTTGATCGGGCCGAGGCGGAGCGCGTGGGCGCCGACGGGGTCTTACAAAAGCCGCTTGAACCTTCTGTCGTGGTTAAGGCGATTCGGCCGCTGCTGGGCGGACGCCCGGTCACGCCGCCAGCCGCTCATGTCCAGAAGGCCGCTGCGCCGTCCGCTGCGGACAAAACGGAGAGCGGTATTACCGCCGAATCCCCGGGGCAAGAAGATTTCGCCCGAGCCGTGCGCCAGGCGCTTAGCGATGAAGACCACGGGGTCCACGTGGACCCGGAGCGGGTGCGCGCTGCCGTGGTGCTGGCCGTGGAGTCCGCGCTGCCGGCCCTGATGGATGACCTGACCGAGCGGGTGCTGGCCGCGCTGCGCAAAAGCAAGCCTTGAATCTATGCCCGACAATTCCTTTGACGTGGCCTCCAAGATCGACCTGCAAGAGGTGAGCAACGCCATTCAGCAGACCCTCAAAGAGGTCCACACGCGCTTCGACCTGAAGAACGCCAAATGCCGCTTGGATTGGAATCCCAATGAGCACCAAATTCTGTTGGGGGCGGAGGATGAATTCAAGCTGAAGGCCGTCAACGAAGTGCTCGAGCAGAAGATGGTGCGGCGCGGGGTGCCCTTGAAAGGGCTCACCTACGGCGCGATTGAGCCGGCCGCTGGCTCCACGGTGCAGCAGGGGATTACATTGCAGCAGGGAATCCCCATCGAAAAAGCGCGGGAGATCGTCAAGGTGATCAAGAACAGCAAGTTGAAGGCGCAAGCGGCTATTCAGGCCGACGTGGTGAGGGTCAGCGGGCGGGACCGCGACACGCTGCAGCAGGTGATCCAGTTACTGCGCAACACCGATTTCGGCATCGACGTGCAGTTCACCAACTACCGGACGAATTGATGCACTTTTCACCGCGGAGACGCAGAGGACGCGGAGAGAAGCCAATCGGCTGTCCACCATGAACGCGAGAGTGATCGAACGCATTCATCGCGTGACCGCTGGTACGCGTTTTCGTGACGAAGGCCAGCGCGGTTCTTCCGCGTGCGTTTGTGGAATGGGTGGCATGCTTCCATAGCGACAGGTTCTTTGCTAACCTTCCATGGGTCAATCCGCGCAACCATCCATGGCGGTTCGCCTGCACCCTGGGCTTACTAGCTGGAGTTGGTCTTGACTTAGCGCAATTGCAGGAGGGACTTCCCCCCAACCTAGAGATCGGTTTGCTGGTAGCAGGAATTTTCATATCTGTCGAGTTTGCCGCCACGCTTCTGGGATTTGCAGCCCTGGGCAGCTATCTTGGACTGCGGCCATCCGTCAAGAAAGCGGTGTAATTTGTAAATAGGGGAAGATCTCCCTACCACTCTCGGCAGTGAACCCATGCTCTTCATCTCCGGGCCGGCGGGACGGCTAGAAAGCTTGCTGGAAAGGGATCCGGAATCCGGGCCTGCCCGGCTGGGGGTCGTGGTATGCCATCCGCACCCGCAGTACGGCGGGACGATGCGGAACAAGGTGGTGCATCGGATCGCCCGCGGCGCGCGTCGGGCAAGGGCGGCCGTGTTGCGGTTCAATTTTCGCGGTGTGGGCCAGAGCGCGGGCGAGTACGACCGGGGGATCGGGGAGCAGGACGATCTCCGCGCGGCGCTCACCTACCTGGGCGAACAGTACCCCGGCCTGCCGCTTGCCGTGGTGGGCTTTTCTTTTGGGGCCCGCGTCGGGCTGGAGGCCAGTTGCTCCGACCCGCGGGTGGAGCGGGTGATCGCCGCAGGCCTGCCGGCCGGCACAGGGGACTGGCGATTTCTGGAGCGCTGCTCGAGGCCTAAATTCTTCTTGCAGAGCACGCACGATGAGTTCGGGTCCACGGCCCAGATGGAAGCCGTGTTCCGGCTGGCCGCCGAGCCGAAACAATTGGCGTTCATCGAGGCCGAGGACCACTTTTTTGCGGGAGGCCTGGACCAACTCGAGCAGGCCGTGTGGGAAATCCTGAGCTTGGTCCGGTGACGGCGGTTTTCGCGGCTTTACTTCGAAACCGGGGCTCGGTGCGGTAGCCGAGAACTGAGGCGGGATTCGAGTAGCAGGCCGAAGTGCAACACGAATACCAGGATGGCCGCCATGGCCGGAGTCCGCAGGGCCCACTCGATCCCCCAGGCTTCGGCGAAGTGCCCGATCGACCAGGGCGCTACCAGGCCGCCCATCAGCCAGAGCAAAAAGTAGTCGTTTAGAAAACCGCGATGGTAGTAAGGCAGACGCTGCCCGATCATGCGGATGGTGAAGGGAAAGACGGCGCCCAGGCCGGCGCCCAAGATCAGCGCTCCGACCATGCCTCCGCCTGTGCCTGCCGTGGAAAGCAGGAGCAGGCATCCGAACAAGGAGGCAGCCGTGCCCACAGCAAGCTGTCGCCATAAGCGGCCCGTCCACAGCAGGCGCGGCGCGAGCAGCTTGCTGAGAGCTAGAGCCGCCCAATAAAGCGCCAGAGCAAACAGGGCCGTTTCCAGGCTGACCCCCAGCCGGTGAACCCAGTAGAGGGCGAGCCATCCCCCGACCGCCGATTCACTTCCGGATTGAACCACCAGCGCCAGGCAAAGCAGGAGCCCGGTCGGGGACAACCCTTCCCAAAGCGAGGCGTGCGACGGTGCTGGCTCTGCGCCCGGGGGCATCCTCCAGTGAAAGTAGGAAACCGCCAGCGCGAGGGGAAAGACCGCCGCGAGGATCAGCATCGTGGCTGCGGTCAGCAAGTGTACGGCGGCCCAGATCAGCAGCGTGAAGCTGACCGAGCCGGCGGCGAAGAACAGTCCGGCCAGGCTCAGTACGGTCACGGCGCACGGCGCCGTCATGGTGTCCGAAACGAGCAAGGAAACGCCGGGCACCAGCAGACCGACGGCGAATCCCACGAGAATCAGGGGAAAGAGCATCAGGGTTGGCGACTGGATAGCGGCCAGCAGCAACTGGCCGATGCCGATCAGCAAGCACGAACCCGCCAGCAGGCGGCGCGACCGCAGCCGGCTCAAGAGCCGGCGGGAAACCATCGTCGCGGCGAAGATGCCCAGGTTCAGGGCGAGAAAGAAGTTCCCTGCCGTGGCGAGGTCGAAATGGATGTAGA
>JACQDG010000430.1 GCA_016201185.1 Acidobacteriota bacterium
CCGGTGGGCAGCACGTGGTTCGGGCCCGTGGCGTAGTCCCCGGCGGCCTCCGGGCTCCAGGGGCCGACGAAGATACTGCCGACGCTGGCGACTTTATCTAAGTACGAGGCGTCCGGGACAGAAAGATGCTCGGGGGCGAAACGGTTGGCCAATTCCACCGCCTCGTCGAGCGTCCGTGTGACGACAATGGCGCCGTTCGAAGCGAGCGAGCGACGAGCCACGGCCCGGGTCGGCAAGGTGGTAAGTTGGCGATCCAACTCCCGGGTGACCTGCCGCGCCAGTCGCAAAGAATTGGTGATCAGGATGGCCGAAGCCTCCACGTCATGCTCCGCCTGGGCCAGCATGTCGGCCGCCAGCCAGCGGGGATTACTGTCCGCCGAGGCGATCAGCAAGATCTCAGTCGGCCCGGCGATGAAGTCGATGCCCACCTCGCCGGCCAGCAGCTTCTTCGCCGCCGCTACATAAATATTGCCTGGACCTATAATGCGCTCGGCCCGGGGGACGGTTTCCGTGCCGAAGGCGAAGGCAGCGATTGCCTGGGCGCCGCCCATATGAAAGAAGTGCCGAACCCCCAGCAGGCCGGCGGTTCCCAGCGTCAGCGGGTGGCGCGCCGGGGAAGCCACGGAGATCGTCTTCACACCCGCCACCTGGGCTGGAATCACGGTCATCATCAGGGTCGAAGGTAGCGGGTAGCGGCCGCCGGGGATATAGGCGCCGACCGAAACGAGGGGCCGCACGATCTGGCCCACCGACAGGCCCGGCCGCACGCGCTTCCGCCACGACCGCGGCATCTGCAGTTGGCTGAACTCCCAGATTTGTCCGGAGGCCATTTCCACTGCCCGGCGGAACAACTCGGGAAGCATCTCGGCCGCCTTAGCCAGTTCACGGGCCTCCACTGCGACGCTCGCGGCCCGCAAGCCGTCGAGGCGGCGGGCGTAGCGGAGGAGTGCCCGGTCGCCGTGCTTCCGCACCGCCTCCAGGATCGGACGCACGATAGCCTCGGCCTTCTCCAGCCGCCGGGCGCGCCGGGTAAATATCGCCTCTACGGCGGCGCGGTCTTTACTGCCAATGATCTTCAACATTGGTCACATCACGATCTTGTTCAGCGGGTATTCGACGATCCCTTCAGCGCCGGCCGCTTTCAACCGGGGGATAATCTCCCGGACCGTGGATTCGTCGAGCACCGTATTCACCGCCACCCAGTTCTCCTCGCTGAGTGAAGAGATGGTCGGGCGCTTCAGGGCCGGCAGCACGGCCAGCACCGCGGGCAGGTTGGCGCGCTCGACGTTCATCATCAACCCCACCTTGCCCAGGGCGTTGATGGCCCCTTCGAGCAGCATTCTCAAGTCGGAGATCTTTTTCTGCTTCCACGTGTCCTGCCAGGAATCCTTGTTGGCAATGAGCTGGGTGTTCGATTCAAGCACCGTATCGATGATGCGTAGCTTGTTGGCGCGCAGCGAGGAGCCGGTCTCGGTCACCTCGACAATGGCGTCGGCCAGAACAGGTGGCTTCACCTCGGTCGCTCCCCAACTGAACTCCACCTTGGCGAGCACGCCGTGGGCGGCGATATACCGCTCGGTGGTGCGCACCAGTTCTGTCGCGATAATCTTGCCCTCGAGGTCTCGCACGGAATTCAAGGCCGAGGCTTCCGGCACGGCCAGCACCCAGCGGACTTTGCCGAAGCTTTGCTTGGCGTAGACCAGGTCGGCCACCGCCAGCACGTCGGCCTCGTTCTCCTCGACCCAATCCCGGCCGGTGAGCCCGGCGTCGAGAATACCGTCCTCGACGTAGCGGGCCATCTCCTGAGCGCGGATTAGCATGCACTCCATTTCGGGATCGTCCACGCGGGGGAAGTAGGAGCGGGCGCTGGCGGTAATGTTGTAGCCGGCGCGGCGGAACAAGTCGAGGGTGGCGTTTTCGAGACTGCCCTTGGGGATGCCGAGCTTTAGTTTCATGCCTCATCTCCGTAAACCGTGGCGGGGTCGAAGGCGCGCTCTTCACTTTCCCGCCAGCAGCCATCCTCCAGGCGGCGGTAGAAGCAGCTTTGGTAGCCGTTATGGCAGACGCCGGGACCGAGGGGGTCGGCGCGGATCAGCAGGGCGTCCTGGTCACAGTCGGTCGAGATCTCCCGGACTTTCAGCCAGTGGCCGGAGGTTTCACCTTTGGTCCAGAGCCGGTTGCGCGAGCGGCTGAAGAAAGTGACATGGCCGGTGGCGACGGTTTTTTCAAACGCCGCCAAGTTCATGTAGCCGACCATCACCACGCGGCCGGTGGAGGCGTCCTGCACCACCGCCGCCACCAGGCCATCCAGTTTCGTGAAATCCAGTTCCATAAGCTTCAACAGAAAAGCCCGCCGGTCTTTCTCCGGCGGGCTCGTCATTCAAATCGGTAACTTGAAATCGGGATTATCGCCGCCGGTCGAGACCAGTCTTGTGATGGTGGTGGTGATGCCGGGCGGCGAGCGCGTTCAGCATGAATTGTTAAGTATAGCCAGCCGGAGCGGCCGGCGTCAAATCGGGCGGGATCGCTAATCCTGCTGGCCGGCCATATTCTTCGCTCTCCGGGCCAGGTTGATCAGAATCGCCGCCAGGGCGATACTGGCAAGGGACAAGACCAGGTAAATCAGCCAGGGCGAGCGCTCCGAAAGCGGCCTGGGTTCGGGGCGGTAAATCGGGTTGGGCTGCTGGGGTCCGAGGGACAGGCGGGGCGGGGAAGCAGTGGCCTCCGGGGCAAGGCGGGCGGCGAAGTCGTAATGGGGCGCCTGCGCCTTCTGGTTGCCGTAATAGAGCCGAACAGGATGGGCACTCACCGAGCTTTCCGGAAAAAGTATCTCCCGCGCAGCGCTGCCTGCCTGGACCGTGATAATGGCTAAGGGCGGATTGCGGTCGTCGGTGACGGTCAGCTTCAGGTGGCGAGCGAAACGCTCCGCAAAGGCAACGGTCGGCTGGGGGTACCCTGGCTCTTCTCGCCGGAACAATTCTCCGGAAGCCAGGAGGACCGGGGAGGAAGGGTCGTCTACCACTTCGAGCCGAAAAGGGCGGGAGAAGGACGCTTCCTGAGAGGTGAGAAAAAGCTTCTCAAACGGAATGCGCCCGCCCAGACCCAGCCGCCAGGCGGAAGCAGGACGACCCTCGGAGCGCGAGGCCTCACGGCCCTCGATTCGGGCGGGGAAGTCCAGGATTTCCGCTCGCTGCCGGATGGACTTACGGATCTTCACCACTTTGATTTGGGGCGCGGCGCGATCCACCGGCGGGTCCCGGTGCACCCGGATTCGCACATACCGATAGCGGCTCACCGGATAGGGAACAGCTTTTTGCTCGACATCGCGGCCGCCGGAGGCGAAACGAAAGATGGCGGCGCCGGAAACCAGCGTTGACCATTGGGCGCCATCGGAGCTGCCCTCAATGTCCACCAGGCGGCGGAAATTCTCACCAGGAGTATCGATTTCCGCTTCGTTGTGCTGCTGGGGCTGCTCACCCAAGTCGTAGAAAACCTGGGCTACGTCACCCTCCATACTCCGGTTAAACTCCCGTGCCGGGAAGGCCTCGCTGGCTTCGATCTCGCGCCGGATGCGCAGGGCATAGGGGATCTCTCGGCCACCCCCGTCGTAGAGGCGCAGATCGGCGTGATCCAAGCGCGATTGATCTAGTGCCTGGGTGTCTAGCGTGAAGGAGAGCACGTCGGCTTGGCCAGGCACAGCCTGCACTTCCTTGAAGTAAGGCCAGCCGGTAAGCGGTTCCGGCCCTTGTGCCCGGACGCCGGCTCCCAAATTGATGCAGACGAAGAGGACCAACGGCATTCGCCTTTTCATTTCAAGCCCTCCCGGCCTCCGATTCGCGGCGGAGAAGTTTCTGATACGCCCAGGCCACGCCCAGCAGAACCACCCCGAGAGCGAGCACGGCGACGATGCGGTACAACTGGCGTAACTGGGACATATCCAGCAGCACTACTTTGACCAGGGTTAACCCGAACAGCGCCAATCCCGCCGACCGCAGCGCCGAGACCCGCAGGCGGAAGCCCGCCAGCGTCAATGCCGCCGCGTAGGCGGACCAGAGGAGGGACAACGCCATCTGCCCAGTCCAGCGAAGGTGCCGGACTGCTTCGTAGCTCCGTGGGCCGCGCAGGTTTGCTGCCAAGGCGTCGAAGTAGGTGTAGGTTTCAACACTGGAGCCGAGCCAGAGCACCGCGGCCCCGAACAGACCTGCCGTAAGCGCGGAACGCAGGGCCAAACGTCGATACAGGACGGCCGCGGCCACGAGACTTGCAGCGACCGCCAGGGCCGCCAGAAAATAGCGGTTTAGAACGGGAGTAAAAGCGGGCCGGTAGTTCCAGGGAGTGTCTAGAAAAAACAGGCGAACCACCGTCAATCCGAATACCAAGTTGGAAAACAGGCGGAGTGGACGGGTCTCCATTTCCACACCCACCCAGGCCAGCGTGAGCGCCTCGGCGGCCCACCCGATCGTGATCCAGTTCGCCTTCAACTGGATGGGAATTGCCAGAGTGACGAAGGTCAGCGCCGTGCTTAGGGCCACCAGCAACATGCGGCGGTCCCTCGTTCGGAGCTTGATCTCAATTTGAGCTCGGGCGGCGTAGAGCATGGCCATGCCTATGGCCAGGGCGCCCATCCAGTCCCGGTAGTCTTCGCGCAGGAGGGAGTAGCAGGTGGCGTAGAAAACGAACGGGTTAGCGACGGAGCGGGTCCATTCTTCCGCGCCGGCCTCGCCCCGGCCCAACGCGGGCGCCAGGTCGGCTAGCGAGAAGAGCAGGAAGACTGCCGCCTGGAAACCCAGGGCCGCCGCCAGCTTCTCGGGGTGGTAATGCTGCTCGTACCAGGCCCAGAAGAGCATGTGGCTCCCCGCAAACGCCAAGGAGCCGACCCATTTCCAGCCCCGGCGCAGGACCAGCCACAGCATCCCCAGGTCCAGGGCCAGAATGTAGCTGAAAAGGGCGAGGTGTTGATCCCTCCCGGTCGAGAGCAGCGCCGGGACCAGGAAGCCGCCCACCAGGGCCATTGCGGCAATGGAGCGCGCATTGTACAACGAGGCGAGCAGATGGGCCTCCGCCACCACGATGGCCAGGAAGAGGAAAGCGCTGCGCTGCTCAAGCAGATGGTAGAAGCCGAACGCGGCGTACACGGAAAGATAGAGCAGCGCGATGCCGCCGGCCGTCAATACGCGGGAGTAAACGCGCCACCCGCGATGGTGGAGTGCATGCCCGGCCCAGGTAAAGCCAATGCCGGCGAGAAT
The DNA here is from genome assembly GCA_016201185.1 of Acidobacteriota bacterium. GTDB lineage: Bacteria > Acidobacteriota > Terriglobia > Bryobacterales > JACQDG01 > JACQDG01. The sequence goes on from JACQDG010000430.1 coordinate 5,247, forward strand.
GCCCAGCATCACCCTCCCGAGCTCGCCGATCCAGCAGTTTTCGAAAGCGTATTTCAGGAAAAAAGCGGCGGCGAAGAAGATTAGTAGTACTGCTATCCATCCCAGCCACCGCTGGCCGATGACCGTTTCGAGTTGGGCGGAGGGTGCGGGAACCACGCTGACAGCGGGAGCCGAGGCGGGGCGCGGCTCGGCCGGTGGGAGCGGCTCTGGCGGGACGACCGGCTGACTCGTCTGCGGCGGAGCTTCCGCCGCCTGCCGCTCCCGAATCAGCCGCAGCAGCGCAGCCTCGACTCCGGCCAAGCGGAGCTCCAGATTTCGGATGCGCTGAGTGCGCACCAGGGCTATGACGGGCAAAACCAGGCAGCAGCCTAGGATAAGAAGAACTAAGGCAACCAGCCAGTCCATGGGCAGTCGGAGTAAAGTGTCTCACAAATGACCAGGAAAACGGCAACCAGGCAGATCTGGCGACGACACAAGGCTTGCGCCGGCTTATACGGGGGATTACACTTGCCCTCAGCGTCAAGGAGAGAATCATGGCTACACCCGCACAGGGATCAGCGGCGTCCGGTTCCAGTGAGATTCATCCTGTTCTCAATGTGTTCTTTTCCCCGGGCGCGGCCATGGATTCGCTCGCCCGGCGGCCGCG
>JACQDG010000424.1 GCA_016201185.1 Acidobacteriota bacterium
ATGCGGATGATGCGCGACTCTCCACCCGAGCTGGCGCGGCTGTTGGCAGGCCCATAGGCGTCGAGCAGAGCGACCTTCAGCCCTCGCTGCTGCAAATAATAAGCGGTCCAGGCGCCGAAGGAGCCCGCTCCAACTACAACTGCATCATAGGTCCTACTGGTCTTCACCGCTGGCGCTCCTCCAAGCTGCCCGGCGGCGGCTTTCCAGGCCGGAGTGAATACGGCCCCCGCCGCCAGAGATCGAAAAAATGAGCGACGCCGGATTTTCATGAAGCGGTCCGCCGGGATACCGGCTTCTTGCGGGAACCTATGAGTGTACTCGATGGGCCTCGCAGTGCGATAGACTGCTCAGCGATGGCCCTCATCCTCCCCGCCGGCAAAATTCCTGCGGCGCTGCTGGAGCCGCTTTTGAGGAATCTCCCGAAAAGCGAGCAAGTCCTGGTCGGCGCCCGGTACGGAGAAGACGCCGCGGTGGTGGCCGGCCGGGACGAGGAATGCTGGGTGATTACCACCGATCCGATCACCTTCGCCACCGACCAGTTGGGGTGGTACCTGGCGCAGGTGAACGCCAACGACATCGCCTCCATGGGAGCCACGCCGGAATTTTTCACCGCCACGCTGCTTTTTCCTGCGGGAAAGACGACCGCAGAGCAGGTGGAGGAATGCTTTCGCCAGGTCCGACAGGCTTGCCTGGAGCTGGGGATTTCCTGGATCGGCGGGCACACGGAGGTGACCTCTGCCGTCAGCCAGACGGTGGCCTGCGGCCAAATGATCGGCCGCGTGGAGCGTTCGCGGCTGGTGACCTCGAGCGGCGCCCGGGACGGGGACGACATTGTGCTGATCGGCCTGCTAGGAGTCGAAGGGACCGCCCTTTTGGCCCGCGAAAAGCGCGGGGAACTGTCGGCTCATTTCGCGCCGGAGTTCCTCGATCGCGCCGCGCGGTTCCTGTTCGATCCTGGGATCGGAATTACCCAAGCCGCGAAAATCGCCTGTCGGGCGGTAGAGCTCCACGCCATGCACGATCCGACCGAAGGCGGGCTGGGCGCCGCCGTCCGCGAACTGGGGGCGGCTTGCGGACTGGGGGCCGTGCTTTTCGACCAGCCGCATCCGGTCGCTGAAACCACGCAGGCTCTCTGCGCTTTCTTCGGCCTCGATGTTCTCGGCCTGATCTCGAGCGGCAGCCTGCTCGTGGCCTGCGATCCCTCGCAGACGCCCCGCCTGCTTGAAGCCCTGCGCCGGGCGGACCTGCCCGCCGCACGCATCGGCCAGATGCAGCCCGCAAGCCTCGGCTTCCGCATTGGGGCGCGGCCCTTGCCTGTCTACGAACGCGACGAGCTGGCCCGCGTGCTGTAAGGGGTTTCCAGCAGGCTTTGTCAATGTGTTATCATGAAATAGAAATGGTGATAACATGATGCGCACCCAAGTCAGCCTGGACGAACAGGAGTACGCGTTAGCCAAGAAGGAGGCGAATGCGCTGGGAATCTCGGTGGCCGAGTTTGTGCGGCGGGCGATCCGGCAGATGCTGCCGCCCCCCGGACGAGCCCCCTGGATGCGGTACGCCGGGTTAGTAGAGTCCGGGGACGCACGCTCCAGCCTGTCCCTCGACGAAATCGTCTATGGCTCGAAAGACTGAGTGCTACGTCGACACCTCCGCTTTGATAGCTTTTCTGGACCGATCGGATAGCTATCATTCACTGTTTCGCGGATTGTTTTCCGACCCGCCGCCCCTGGTGACCTCAGCCCTGGTGGTGGCAGAAGGACATGGCTGGTTTCTTCGCCGCTACGACCAACGCCGGGCGATTCAATTCCTGAACTTCGTTCACGAGTTGCCGCCGCTGGCCATCCAGGTGTTCGGCGAGGAAGAACTGGTCAAGGCCGGTCGCATGGTCAGGAAGTTCCCGGATCAGGCTTTCACGCTGGCGGACGCCCACGGCCTGGTGATCATGAGCGAGCGCCGGATCGCCACTTGCTGGTCGACAGACCGGCACCTGGGACTCCCGGGGGCGGCGCTGGTTCTTTGAAGGCTGCGGCCTTCCCGCGTCTGAGCTGCGGAATGGTGCGAACGGGGAGAGTCGAACTCCCATGCCCTTGCGGGCGCCAGATCCTAAGTCTGGTGCGTCTGCCAGTTCCGCCACGTTCGCGTGTGCGCTACAGCCTGTCAGTTCAATAGCTTAACACTTCTTCCGCCGGCTGCGATCCCTGCGGAGCTATCGGACCTTCCGGAATGGTGAAGTAGAACGTCGCGCCTTTTCCGAGTTCTGACTCAACCCAAATGCGGCCGCGGTGGCTTTCCACAATCTTCCGGCAGAGGGCGAGGCCGATGCCAGAACCAGGGTACTCGTTTTTGCCGTGCAGGCGCTGAAAGATGTCGAAAATCTGCCCCGCATACTGCGGATCGATGCCGATGCCGTTGTCTCGTACCGCAAAGACCCACCCGGCCCCCTTTTGCTCGGCTGAAACATGCACTCGTGGAGGATTCTGACCTCGAAACTTGATGGCGTTGCCGATCAGATTAGTAA
>JACQDG010000425.1 GCA_016201185.1 Acidobacteriota bacterium
CCGCCGGCACAGGATCCAGCGCGGATCGACGTCGTCCTCCTGCGCCTCCAGCGTCTGGTGGACGACCGAGTCGTAGATATTGATGATCTGGCTTTCCACCTCGATGGCATATGGAATGTATACGTAGTCCTTATAGATGCGAACCAGGCGCTCGGCGATGCTGGTCTTACCATTGCCCGTGGGTCCGTAAAGGAAGATGGTGGTGCCGGAAATGACTGCCGGGCCGATCTGGTCGAGCATTGTTTCAGGCAGCACCAGGTCGAAGAACACCTCCGACAGCATGCTGCGGGAAACCGGGTGCCGCGCCGCCTGCTCCTTCACCGCCTGGCAGTAGTCGCTCAGCTTGACCGGGGCTGGGCCGATGTACTGGCTGATGGCGTAACGGTCCTGGGCCAGCTTGCGTCCGGCCACTGAAAGGGAGAATTCATAGTCGTTTCCCACCATGCCCTTTACTTCGCATAATTGCTCCCGGCGAAAATACCGAAGCAGCTGATGCATGATGTTCATGCTGACCTTCATCTGCTGAGACAGCTGTCCCAGCGTGGTGATGCCTTCGAGCAGGGTTAGCTTCAGCATCAGGTCGATCAGCAAGTTTTGGTTCAGCCCGGAATCTTCCAAAGTAACGGGATTGCGGGGGCGAAACGTCCTCTGGAGCGTGGTAGTGCTGGGCATGGTCGCGGTTGGCATCATGCTCCTCGATCACGGCTTGCAGGCCGTCGTAAGACTGCAACAAGATCAGATTAACAGCGACTGGCGGGCATAACGATAAGGGATTCCCCTGAGAAAGCCCGGGGACAATAACCGGGTCCCGTAAGGCGGGTGGCGCTATTCCTGAGCGCGCTTTCGGGCTAATCCGGCTCCCTGATAAAATGGGGGGGATCCCTATGGGACCTGTTCTGGGCCGGAAAGATCTGATTCTGCTGCGCCAGCAGTGGAGAGAAGGGGCGCTAAAAGTCGTGTTCACCAATGGGTGCTACGACCTGCTGCACCCGGGCCACGTGCGCCTGCTCGAACGGGCCCGCAGCCTGGGAGACCGTTTGGCGGTGGCCGTCAATAGCGATTCCAGCGTCCGCCGGCTCAAGGGCGCCGCACGGCCAGTCCTTCCCGAACAGGAGCGCGCCGCGCTCCTCGCCGCCATGGCAGCGGTGGACGCCGTGACGATCTTCGAGGAAGACACGCCCTGTGAATTGCTGGCCAAGCTTCTGCCCGATATTCTGGTGAAGGGGGCTGATTGGGCCCATTGGGTTGCCGGACGAGAGATTGTTGAGGCTGCCGGGGGCGCCGTGATGGCGCTGCCCGTGGAACCAGAGTATTCTACTACAGATATCGTTAATAAGATCTTGGAATTGCCCCGTTGACCCTACCGTTCGTTCGCGATCTGTTTTTGGAACTGGAGCGCCACCCAGGCTTTCAGGCTGTGGTGAAGGCAATTCTAGAGAGGTCCTCTGAATTACTACAATTATCGGGATTAGGTTCCACAGCCAGAGCCATCTACACTACGCTGCTTTATCGAGCCACTGGGCGAACGGTCCTTCTGTTGGTCGATTCCAACAAGCAGGCCGAGGCTGTTAGCGAATCGATTGAAACCACTTACCGGCTGCTCTACTCCGAGCGCCAGGCAGGCCCGCTGCTTCTGCCGGCCCTCGACATCCTGCCTTATGACGGCCTGTCACCCCATCCGGATATCACCGAGAGGCGCGCCATAGCCCTGTGGCGCCTGGCCAGCGAGGAGGCGGCGAACGGCCGGCGCCCGCTGATCCTGATCGCCCCCATAGGGGCGGCACTGATGCGGCTGGAATCCCCCGAGTTTTACCGCAACCTGGCCTGCCGGATCACGCGGGGAGAGGACATGTCGCTGGACCTAGTGTTGGAAGAGCTGGAGCGGGTCGGCTACCAGCGCCACGATCCGGTGGAGATGGTGGGGCAATATGCCGTGCGGGGAGGCATCCTGGATGCTTATTCGCCGGAAAGCGCCCGTCCCATTCGCATAGAATTTTTCGGGGACCAGGTGGAGTCGCTTCGACAGTTCGATATTGAAACCCAACGCTCGGTGATGGCTGTGGAGGAAGCGCTGCTGCTGCCGCTGGCCGAGCATTCGGTCAACAAGGAGCTGCCGGCAATGGCCACCGGAACGGATGAGGCCTTGCAGGGCGCTTTGGGGCCGGGCTGGGAATTCCTGGCGCCGCCAGTCCGGCCCCTGAAGGGGTCCCTGGTGGAGATGCTTTCCGATCCGCTGGTGGTGTTCCACGAAAAGGAAAACGTGGCGGCGGCCTCCCGCAAGCTATGGGAGCGGCTGGAAGCGGGCCATGCCCGGCAGGAGGAAGGCGCCGGCCGGGCCGCGCCGCCCGCCGAGTATTACTGGCAGATAGAAGAGTGGGAGCGGCAGACCGGCCCGCTGACCCGGGTCAGCCTGGAGGAGCTGAGCCTGGAGCCGGACGGCCAACCCTTCCATATTCTGACCCAGCCCACCACGCGTTTCCAAGGCAACATGCCGCAGTGCATGCGAGAGCTCGAATCCCGGATGGGCGAAGGTTTTCGGGCGGTGTTTTTCGGCGCCTCGGCGGGCGAAGTGGAACGCCTGGCGGACATCTTCAACGAGTATGGAGTTGCCTTCCAGCTCGGACTGAAGGACCCTTCCTCGGCCGCCACCCGGTACCTCGAGGAGAAGGCTTATCTGGCGGGCGAGGTTTCGAGCGTCACCCTGCTGCAGGGAGCGGTGCGCCGCGGCGCCGTGTTTCCCGAAACTCGCCTGGCGGTGTACGGCTCCGACGATCTATTCGAAGTCTCGGAATTGGTCGCGCGCCCGCAGCCGGCCCGGTCCCGGCTCTCCACCTTTCTTTCTGATTTTCAGGACCTCAAGCCGGGCGACTACGTGGTGCACGTCGAACACGGCATTGGCTGCTATCGCGGCATGCAGCAGATCGCGCAGGACGGACGCAACGAAGAGTTCATGCTGCTCGAGTACGCCGACAACGCCAGGCTCTACGTCCCGCTTTCCCGCCTGGACCTGGTGCAGAAATACCGGGCGCCGGAAGGGGGCCGGCCATCGCTCGACCGGCTGGGAGGAACCACCTGGAACCGCACCAAGACCCGCATCAAGGCGCGCATGCGGGACATGGCCGAGGAGCTGCTGCGGCTCTACGCGGAGCGCAAGCTGGCGCCCGGCTTCCGCTATTCCCCGGACAGCAACTGGCAGCGCGAATTCGAGGACGCCTTCGAGTTCGCCGAAACCGAGGACCAGATCACTGCTATCCGCGACATCAAGCGGGACATGGAATCGGAACACCCCATGGACCGGCTGGTGTGCGGCGACGTGGGCTTCGGCAAGACGGAAGTGGCCATGCGCGCGACCTTCAAGGTTCTGGGCGACGGCAAGCAGGTGGCGGTGCTGGCGCCGACCACCGTGCTGACCTTCCAGCACTTTGAAACCTTCAAGCAGCGTTTCGCCCCGTTTCCGGTACAGGTGGAAATGCTGAGCCGCTTCCGCACCCCGCGCGAAATCAAGCACGTCCTGGAGGGGCTGGCCCAGGGGAAGGTGGACATTGTCATCGGAACCCATCGCCTACTGTCGAAAGACGTGGTTTTCCGCGACCTGGGCTTGCTGGTCGTGGATGAGGAACAGCGCTTCGGCGTCCGGCACAAGGAGCGGCTGAAGCAGCTCAGTAAGGGAGTGGAGGTGCTGACCCTGAGCGCAACTCCCATTCCCCGGACATTACACATGTCTCTAATTGGGCTCCGCGACATGTCCGTGATTGAAACCGCGCCCAAGGACCGGCTTTCGATCCAAACCGTCGTGGCGCCCTACGCCGATCGACTGGTCCGGACCGCCATCGAGCAGGAACTCAGCCGGGGCGGCCAGGTTTACTTCATCCACAACCGCGTGGATAGCATTTGGTCGATTGCCAATCTGGCCCAGCAACTTGTTCCGCAGGCCCGGATTGGGGTCGGGCATGGACAAATGGAAGAAAAGGAATTGGAGAAGGTCATGCTCCGGTTCATGCGGCGTGAGTATGACATTCTCGTCTCAACTTCTATTGTCGAAAACGGTCTGGACATCCCCCTCGCCAACACCATCGTTATTAACAACGCCGACCGCTTTGGCCTTTCGGAGCTTTACCAGTTGCGGGGCCGCGTGGGGAGAAGCAGCCGCCGGGCCTATGCCTACCTTCTGGTGTCGCAGGACGCGGAACTAAGCCCGCTCGCCAAGAAGCGGCTGGCGGCGCTAAGAGAGTTCAGCGAGCTGGGGGCTGGGTTTAAGATCGCCGCCCTGGATCTTGAGTTGCGCGGAGCGGGCAACCTGCTGGGAGGAGAGCAGCATGGCCATATCGCTGCGGTCGGCTTTGAAATGTATTGCCGTCTGCTCGAGAACACGGTGCGCGAGTTGCGCGGGGAGCAGGTGATCCCTGCCGGCCGGGCCAGCATCAACCTGCATCTCGACATTCGGATACCTCCTGATTACATCCCGGAAGAGAACCAACGCCTGCGCACCTACAAACGGGTGGCCGAGGTGGAAAGCGAAGAGGAACGGGAGAAGGTTCGGCAGGAGCTCAAGGACCGCTACGGCTCGCTTCCGGAAGGCGCAGCCAACCTGCTCGAATACGCCGGCCTGAAGATGGTGGCCGACCGGATGCTGGTGGACTCGATCGACCGGCGCCACGATCGAGTCTCGGTGAAGTTCAACGAGGGCGCGCGGGTGGACCCGCAAAAGCTGATGACGTTCGTGGGAAGTACGCCGGGAGCGGAGTTCACGCCGGCCGGCGTGCTGAAATTCCCGCTGGATGGCGGCCCCGCGGCCCAGACGATTGCCCAGGTAAAAAACCTGTTGCGCCGGCTACAGGCGTAAATGAAAATGAAGAATATGAGGAAATTGCTTTTTGCCTCCGTGGCGGCCTTGCTCGTCCTGCC
>JACQDG010000422.1 GCA_016201185.1 Acidobacteriota bacterium
GAAACGCGCTTCGTAACTCCGCGGTCGGTGGACGTTTATGTGCGGCGCCTGCGGGAAAAGATCGAGGCGGATCCGGAAAACCCATCCTACATCGTCACGGTCCGCGGCGCCGGCTACCGCTTCGAAGCTCCGCCGTAAGGAGACGCGCTTTTCCGATCCTAGTGAGTGCCGGTAGCGGGCAGGTGCAGCGGCGGAAGCCGCTGCTCAATTTCGGCCCGGTGAGGCTCGAGCCACGGCGGCAGCTTCAAGCGAGTGCCCAGTTGCTCCGGCGGCTCATCGGCCGTAAAGCCCGGTGGGTCCGTCGCGATCTCGAACAACACCCCGCCCGGCTCGCGAAAATAGATCGAGCGGAAATAATTGCGGTCGAGCACAGGCGTGACGTTGAAGCCGAGGTCAGCAATCCGGCCCCGCCAGTATTTCTGCTCTTCGTCGTTCGAGGCGCGCCAGGCAACGTGGTGCACCGTGCCCACGCCCACCCTACCCGGCGGCGCGGCCGGGAGGCAAAGCACATCGACCACCGCCCCCGGGCCTCCCGAGCCTGCTTCATAACGAAAGCGGTTCCCGGCCTCCCGCGCTCGACGGAATCCGAGCGTGGCCGTCAGCAGCGCCGCCGTTTGCTCGTAGCCTTCTTCCGAGACCGTGACGCCATAAAAGCCGCGGATGGCCTGATCGGCTGGCACGGGCCCCTCTTTCCATGGGCCGCGGGGGTCCGCCTCCGAGCCGGCGACCAATTCGAGCTGCAGACCGTCGCGATCCCCGAACGTTAGGACTTCCTCCTCGAAGCGCCTGGTGGGGCCCTCGAACGCTACGCCGTGGCTCTTCAGCCGCTCCATCCAGTAACCCAGCGCCGGGGCGGGAACGGAGAAAGAGGTGGCGGTAAGCTGGCCCGCTCCCCGCCGGCCCCGTGGCGCCCCGGGCCAAGGGAAAAAAGTCAGGATGCCGCCGGGGCGCCCCAGTTGATCTCCATAGTATAAGTGATAGGTATAAGGATCGTCGAAATTGACGGTCCGCTTCACCAGTCGCAACCCCAGCAAGCCGGTGTAGAAATCCAGGTTCTGCTGCGGATCGCCGGCGATGGCTGTAACGTGGTGGATGCCGGGGATTTGAGGGCTCACGGGGCCGTCTCCAGACTGCATTAGATGATCTAGCCGCTTTTCCGATGCTGCCGATTGCGTCCAGGGTCCCGGGTGGATAGAATAGCTAGTTCCAGGCCGAACGCAGCATTATCTCCGGACGAGAGGGCATCTTTGTCGGGACCGAACATCAGCATCTATCCCGGCTCCTTCGATCCGCCCACCAACGGGCACCTGGATCTGATCGAGCGGGGCGCGCGGCTCTTTCACCGGCTGATCGTGGCCATCTTGCGCAACGACGGCAAGACATCGCTGTTCACCGTGGCCGAGCGGACCGAAATGCTGTGCGAGGCCGTGAAGCATCTGCCGAATGTCAGCGTAGAGTCTTTTGATGGCCTGCTGATACGGTTCGCGGCGGAAAAAGGGGCGCGCGTGATCCTGCGGGGGATCCGGGCCGTTTCCGACTATGAATACGAGCTGCAGATGGCCCTGATGAACCGCAAGCTGCATCCCGAGGTGGAGACCGTGTTCATGCTGCCGGGAGAGGCTTACAGCTACGTCAGCTCGCGGCTGGTCAAGGAAGTCTTCCGGCTGGGAGGCGACGTAGGCGACCTGGTGCCGCCCAACGTCGTCGAGCGGCTGAAAGCCAAGGGAAGGGTTTGGGAAGGCGCGGCCCCGTCAAAGTAGGGGCCTTGAGGTACGGAAGGTCATGCAATTTGCCAACAGAATTTCCCGCATCAGCGTTTCCGCCACCCTGCGGGTGGGGATGGAAGCCGAAAAGCTGCGTGCTGCCGGGGTGGACGTGGTGGATTTTGGGGCCGGAGAGCCGGACTTCCCGACCCCGGAAAACATCAAGCGCGCGGCCATCGACGCCGTGCATCGCGATTTCACCAAGTACACGGCCACGGGCGGGATTATGGAGCTCCGCAAAGCGATCTGCGAGCGGCACCGCAAGGATTTCGGCACGAACTACGACCCTTCCGAGTGCATTGTCTCGGTGGGCGGCAAGCACGTGATCTACAATGCCGTCTCGGCGCTCATCGACGAGGGCGACGAGGTGGTGCTGCCGGTGCCCTACTGGGTGACCTTCGCCGACGTGGTCCACTACAACGGCGGGAAATGCGTCTTTGTGCACACCGCTGAGGCCAGCGATTTCCAGCTCACCGCGCGCCAGATCGAGGAGGCGATCACGCCGCGCACCAGGCTGGTGATCATCAATTCGCCCTCGAACCCCAGCGGCGCCGTGCTGGACCGGGAGGAGTTCGAAAAGATCTACGCCATCACCTCCCGGCGCAGCATCCTGCTGCTGACCGACGAGTGCTATTGCCGCTTCGTCTACCACGGCGAGCCGTACTCCATCGCCTCGCTGCCGGGGGCCAAGGACCACGTAGTGGTGGTGGGCTCGCTTTCGAAGACCTACGCCATGACCGGGTGGCGGGTGGGGTTCGGGCTGGCGCCGGCGCCGCTCATCTCAAGCATGCTGAAGCTGCAGAGCCACACCACGTCGAATCCGAACTCCATTGCCCAGAAGGCCGCCGTCGAGGCCCTGCTTGGGCCGCAGGAATCGGTGGGGCAGATGCTCTCAGAATACTGCCGCCGCCGGGAGTACGTGATCCGCACCCTGCGCAGCATCCCGGGCGTGACGTGCGCCAACCCGCGCGGGGCCTTTTATGCCTATCCCAACATCGGAAAATTCCTCGGCAAGGATGGCATCAGCAACACGCTCGATTTCGCCGAGAAGCTGCTGGCCGAGGCGCGCGTGGCAGTGGTGCCGGGCGAAGCCTTCGGCACCCGCGAGCACGTTCGGATCTCCTACGCCACTTCCATGGCGGAGCTCGAGCGAGGGCTCGAGCGCTTCCGGCAATTCGTGACGGAGCGCGCTTGACGGCGCTCTACCCTCTGCGGCTGGCGCCCTCCTGGCGGGAAAAAATCTGGGGCTCAACCAACCTGGAGCCGCTGTTCGGCCCTCAAGACCGGCAGATCGGCGAGGTCTGGTTCAGCTTTGAGCAGAACACGGTGACCAACGGTCCGTGGGCGGGCGAGACCCTGGCCTCGCTCATGGCCCGCCATGGTGCGGCGCTCATGGGCGAAGCGGGGCTCTCAAACGCCGCCGGCCCGTACTTCCCTATCCTGGTTAAATTCCTTTTCACCTCCGACAAGCTCTCCGTGCAGGTGCATCCCAACGACGCCTACGCGCGGAAACACGAGGGCGGCCCGGGCAAGACCGAGATGTGGTACGTGCTGCGGGCCGACCCGGGCGCGGCCATCGCCATAGGGCTGACGGAGGCGCTTTCCGGGGAAGAACTGCGGCGCGCCGCACTCAGCGGAGAGATCGCCCGCTTTCTTAACTGGGTCGAGGTGAAGCAGGGAGATGCCATTTTCGTGCCTGCCGGCACGCTGCACTCGATCGGCCCCGGCCTGGCGCTCTGCGAGATCCAACAGAACTCGGACCTGACGTACCGTTTCTACGATTTCGGCCGCCTGGACGAGCAGGGCAAGCCCCGGCCCCTCCACGTCGACAAGGCTGTCGACGTGACCGAGGTGGCCCCTTATGACGGCCTGCAACAGCCCGTGTCCTTCATCCGCGAAGGGATGGAGGGGGAAACCCTGGCGGTTTGCGACTACTTTGCGGTCGAGCGCCTGCGCTGGCTTTCCCATCTGCCCTATGCTCCTGACCCGGCGCGAATGCACCTGCTGGTGTTCCTCGAAGGCAGCGGCATGCTGGGAAGCGAGCCCTACCGGCCCGGGGATGTATACCTGATACCGGCGGCCATGGAGCGCTTCGAATGGCGCCCGGCGGCGCCCACCGTCGCTCTGCGGGCTTATGCGCCTGGGGAGTAAGTCGCCGCCGCGCCCTATCCCTACGGCCGCATTCCCGCCAGCGCTTCCGTCAGCAGGCGAGAATCGGGCTCCAGCGGATAATCGATTCCCAGCATCTTGGCCAGGGTGGGGGCAATGTCTTCCGGCCCGGCGGCATCGGCGTAGCGGCCCGGCTTGATCCCGGCGCCCATCCAGACGATCGGCACGTGCCGGTCGTATTCGTAGGGAGTTCCATGGCCAGTGCCCCCGGGATGGTTGTCAATGTAGTAGTACTTCTTGGGTAGAACCATGAGGTGGGGGCTGCGGGCGGGGAAAAACGAGTTCCGGAACAGGGCGATGAAGGGGTCTTCCGCAGGTCCCTTGGAAAACATGTCGGCGTGGGTGTAAACGGCAGCCACGGCCCCGGTGGCCAGCAGAGCCTTGATGGCCGTACGCTCCACCTCGGCCCGGTCCAACCCGTGCTGGTGGATGGCCTCCAGGTTCAGGGTGAAGTGAGGGTTGTGGAAGGTGGCGATGAGGTTGCCGGCCGAGGGGAAGCGAGCCTTGAGGGCCTTCTGCACCGTGTTCTCCAGGGCGGTGGCCGGAACCCGCCGGGTGTCCTTGATCCCCTGCTTTCTTAGCCACTCCACCAGGGGCATCACGCCGTGGTCGGCGCTGAGTATCACCAGGGTTTGGTCCAGGCCGACCCGGGCGTCAACGGCCTTCAGCAGCTTGTCCAGCACCAGGTCCAGGCGAAGGTACTCATCCATGGATTCCTGGCTGGAAGGACCATAGGTGTGGCCGATGACATCGCCGGCCGAAAAACTGACGGCGAACAGGTCGGGAGAGGAGCGGGTCCCCAGGTCGTGGGCCTGGAATGCCTCCAGGGCGGCTTCAAGAAGCAGGTCGTCGGCAAAGGGCGTGCGGCGGAGGTTGTCATAGTATGCTGGATCGGGCGGCCGTCCCCGGTGGGCGTGGGGGAAGACGGTGTCCTCGAGGTCCCATTCGCCGGGGAAATCGTCCTCTCGGGAATACTCAAGGTAGAGCTTTTCATCCCGCAACAACCTGCTCCAGGGGGTCTTGAAATAGCTGTCGGCCAGGCAGCGGCTGTTGAACTTCTCCAGCCAGGCGGGGGGCTGCTGGGCGTAATAGGTGCTGGTAATGAAACAGCCGCAAGCGTTTTCGAACCAGTAGGCGGCGTCGGCCCGATGGCCCGTCAGCAGCACGGCCGAGCGATCCTTGAGGGAAATCCCTACCACCCGCGATTGCGGCCACTTTTCCTTCAGCTTGTCCCCGATCATGAAGCCGATGAAATTGGCGGGGGAAGCGCCGCGGCCCGGACCGCCTACCGGACGGCTCGCCGGGTCCTCCACCACGTTGATCTCCCGCTTCAACTGGGGGTCATACCAGGCGTTTTCCACGATGCCGGTCGAGGAGGGGTGGCGGCCAGAGAGAATCACGGAGTGGCCGGGGGCGGTTTCGCAGTGCGCGTGGCGGTAGAGAGCATTGGTGAAGACGGCCCCCCGGTCCAGAAGCGTCTTAAAGCCGCCTTTGTAAAGGGGAGCGAAGCGGGTCAGGTAGTCGTACCGCATCTGGTCGACGGCAATCACGAGAATTAAGCGGGGCCTCGGCGGTTCCGCAGGGGAAGC
>JACQDG010000423.1 GCA_016201185.1 Acidobacteriota bacterium
ACTTACAGGCGGAGGCGACGGTGAGCGGCCAGTCCTCGGGATGGTTAACCAGGTAATCGTCGTAAACGGACTGCCGCCACACGTACCATGAGATCGCCCCCGTCGGTAATTGACGGGTGGCGCAATTCCAGTCCTTGATCTGGTCAAGGGTCGGCCAGGCGTCATGGCCGCAGGAGTTGCACCGGAAGGATTGGTCGAGGACCACCGGCTTGGCCGGGTACATCGACGCGTTGATGAAGTTCGACTCCGTCGTCAGGATGTTCAGGCACCTGGTGCGGTCATATCCTGCGCTGTTGAACGGGTAGCACCAGGTCCCGACAAAATCCGCCACGCCGGTTTGATCCTTGTACTTGTCCCCGATGCAGGAATAGGCCGACCAGAAACGCCCGCCGGGCGCCCACTGCGATGGCTCGCCGATGTCATGGTAGATGTTCGCCTGGGGCCAGACGGACTGAATCGCATGGCGCAGGGCCCGAAGCTGCGCCGCTGTGTAGAAGCCGCACGAATATGTTCCTCCGCCGGGGTTCGGATCCGTGTAGTAGGGTTCGTTGTAAACAAACACGCCCATTACAATCGAGGAGCGGCTGGCCAGGAGATTCAAAAAGTCAATCCCGCCGGAAGTGATGGTCCACGTCCCGTCGGCCTGCAAAACATAGGGCGGTGGATAGAGCCCGATGATCACCTTAATCCCGGCCGCCTCAGCGGCGTCGAGCATGGCCGTCCATTCGGAAGGATACTTCGCCGGAACGTCGGTCACGACGTAATCGTAGCCGATGTTTTTCAGCGTGGGAAAATCGTAGGGCTTCACCCAGTGGGTTCCGGTAGGAATGGAAGGCCCGTTGGCGCCTGTTACGGTGAGGGATGCTCCCAGTTGCTGGGGAGTGTTGGTGGCTCCGGCTGCAGAGACGGTGATCTGACCGCTGAAGGAACCCGGGAGCAAGTTAGTCGGATCGGCGCTAACCTGCGGCGAGCTGGGCGCCGTGCCGGAAGAAGGTTGGATCATCAGCCAGGTTGCATTGCTCGTCGCCGTCCAACTCAAGGTTTGGCCGCCGCTGTTCGTAATGGAAAGACTCTGCGAGACCGGCGAAGAGCCTGCCGCTGCGATGAAGCTCATTGTAGTCGGGGCCAAGGTTATGGTTGGAGATGGGGTCGCGTTCACATCCAGAGTAATCTGCACGGTAGCTTTCGCGCCTCCCCGGGAAACAAAAACCGCTTGGCCTCCATATTGGCCCGGTTCGAAGCCGGATACCGTCACCGAAACATTGACCTGCTGCGGCGCCGAGCCTTGGTAGGCTGACAGCTTGATCCAAGAAGTGCTGGTGGTCGCCGTCCAATGCCTGTCTCCCGGGGGCCTCGAAACTGTGACCGCTTGCGCCACTGGGTTCGCTCCTCCGGCAAAGGCCTTAAAAAACAGGCTCGGAGGATCCGCTGAGAAAATCCTGCCCTGTAAAATCTGCCCAAGTAACGCGAACCATATCGTGGCGATAATGAGATGATCCTTTGTTTTCATCGTTCTGTCTCCTTTGACCACTACGCGAACGACGAAGCTTGCACTTGAGCTGCCCATCACTCCCATCGACGGTATTCAGGCGTGGAATCACACCGAAATGTTCTTTCATTTCAAATCACTCTTATTAAGTCTAGGCAATTCCTAGACTACAAGATTCGGAAGGAAGAAACCGGGGGAATCAGGCCTTGCCTTAGAAGCTCGTGGTCAGCATCAGATAGGGAAAGTTGTACGGTCTGCCGGCAGTGGCGTTCTTGAGAAGGGCTCCTGGGAAGATTTGGGCAAAGCCCCCGCCGATCTGAAACTGCTTCGAAGCCGTGTAGATGGCCTGAAAATCCAGCTCTTGGCCGACGTAGCGGCCCGGCTTCGATGTAGAGCCGGGCAGCAATACACCGGCGGCGTTGTAGAGGCCGTCCCGGCTGCTCGCCCGCCACCAGGAGTGGTAGCTGCCCGTGAGCAGCCATTTGGCGTGCGGCTTCAGCTCGACCCCGGACCGAACATCGTGAATGTTCCTCCAGCCCACCTGATCGGCCAAGCCATATTTTTCATGGCCGGTGGGGTAAAGCTGGTCGAATGTCCCGCGCTTGCCGTCGCGAGGATCCTTGTCGCCGGAGGCGTGGTTGTATTCGGCGATGAGCCGGGGCTTATAGCGCGCGCCGGCGATGGTGTAAGCCAGCAGCCAGTGCCCTCCCCAGGCGCGGATGCTGTCGGTTCCGACCGAGCCTGTCTGGCCGGCGATTTCCACGCCATAGTCGAAATTGGCGGGCAGCTTGCCGACCCAACGAAAGCCGACCGTCTTGAAGTCGCGATGCGCCAGCGCACCGCTTTCCGTGCGCACTCCCGGCTCGAGCCGCCATAAAAGATAAGGCTCGATTATGGCGTTAGGGACGAGCTTCTCGATGCCCCCGTACAACCCATGGAGGTTGTTTCCAGCAATTCTGCTATCGAATTCCCCGTTACGCAGGTTCACGACCGAAGCGGCGAAGGCATCGAGCCGGTAACCCTGGTGGCGAAACGTCGCGCGCACGGCGTCGAAGCTACGGGCCGTGTTGGTCCAGTTCAAGTGACCGATCAGCCGCTGTTCGCCGAAGAACAGCTCCTGCCGCCCCACGCGCAGGCTGATCGGCCTAGTGTCGGTGTCTCCTAGCTCCATATAGGCCAGGCGCAGATCCATCGTGTCGGCGTAGGGAGGGGCGTCCGGGACTCTGCTGTTCCAGAATACCCGCGAGTCCTGGCCCTGGAAGACGAACTTCATCCAGGACGAGGGCAGCAGCTTCATGTTGATGCGGAAACGATTCAAAAGGTAATAGTCCCCGTTGTCCGGCTTGAAGCCGATGGCAGAAGATCCTTCGAAGCGGGCTCGGTACTCGCCGCCGAAACGCAGCCACTTGGGCAGTTGCCTATTCAATTCGTCGGAAGGAACCAGCAACTGGGCGGCGGGAGTGGATTGAGCAACCAGAGTTGAGGCTAGTAGGGCGGATGCTAGCAAGACGACAAGGCGCAACGGTCGTGATTTCATATGCGCTCTTGCGCTGCCAGTCAAGGGCGAATCTCCGGGGCGGGGGCCGGCGCTTTCTGCGTGTCATCAGGTCGTCGCACTTTGGTTGCCACCCATAAGTCTTTCGAAACAGGTCCTCCAGGGCGGCCGATGACGGATATTTCAGGCCCTCTTGCCCCGGATTGGGGCATTACGCCCATCCGACCCGCAGGAACGGCCAAACTACCCGCTCTCCGCCCTTACTTTTCAACAAATTAGAATGGCACAGCAAATGCGTATCAAAGGGCATGGCTGCTCAGACCGCTTTCCGGCCCCGGCTGATCTTCTGGGAGCTGACCACAGGCTGCAACCTGCGCTGTATCCACTGCCGCGCCAGCGCCACCGAGCTGATGTCGCCGGAAGACTTGAGCTATGAGGAATCCTGCCGGGTGATCGACCAGATTGCTGCATACGCGCCGTTTATCCTGGTGCTGAGCGGGGGCGAACCGCTGTGGCGGCGGGACGTTTTCGACCTGGCGGAGCGGGCCCGGGCGCGGAACATCCGCGTGGCCCTGGCCACCAACGGCACCCTGGTGGATGAGGTCACGGCCGACCGGATCGTGGCGGCGGGCATCCGGCGGGTGGCCATCAGCCTGGACGGAGCGGACGCGGCCACCCACGACAGCTTCCGGGGCCAGGCGGGGGCTTTCGAGGCCGCTCTGGCCGGCTTTCGCCGGCTGCGGGACCGCGGTATGTCGATGCAGATCAACACCACCGTCTCCCGCCACAACGAGCATCAACTGCCGCAGATTTACGATCTTGCCCTCTCGCTCGGCGCCGACGCCTTTCACATCTTCCTGCTGGTACCGGTGGGGTGCGGTCTCACCATCAAGGACGAGCAGATGGTGAGCGCCCAGCACTATGAGGACATATTGAACTGGTTTTACGACCGGTCGATCGAGGGCCGGCTGGAGATGAAGGCGACCTGCGCGCCGCACTATTTCCGCATCGTCCGCCAGAGAAGGGCCGATGCGCGCCGGGCCGGGCTGCCGGTACCGGAGCTGCCGGGGCACCACGGGCGTCCCGGCGCGGCGGGCCATCCCGGCGGAGCGGCCGGCGAAATGAATGCCATGACCCGGGGGTGCCTGGCGGGCAGCGGCGTATGTTTCATTTCCCACCGCGGCGACATCTACCCCTGCGGCTACCTGCCGGTTTCGGCCGGCAGCTTGCGCCACATGCCGTTTCACGATATCTGGGAAAGCGCCGCGGTCTTCCAGGACCTCCGCAACCTGGACCTGCTCGAAGGCAAGTGCGGCATCTGCGAATTCAAG
>JACQDG010000436.1 GCA_016201185.1 Acidobacteriota bacterium
GGATTTCCTTCCGTTCCTGCTCGGTCGGGTAGCGGCTGAAGGCAGAAAGATAGACGTGGTCGACCGCCTTGGAGTCGGAAAGGCCCAGTTTCAGAAACATATCGATCGTCCCGCCCTTCGCTGCCAGCATCTGATTGAGGGTCTCGCCATTGATGACGTGCAGGGCCTGGGTGATGGTCGGTTCGTGCTGGCGCTCTCCCGAATCGCTGATTATGCGCGGCGGCCGGCCGAACACGGTCAGGAAATAGGAATTCACCTGGGAATCGGGCAGCTGCAGCGCCCGGGTCCCCTCCGGGTAGCCTTCAAACTTGGAAGGAACACGGGTGACCTCCGAAATGGCGTCCAGGATCACTTCCGCCGGGAGCCGTTTGATGATGTAGTGCGAGTAATATTTCTCGTCTTTCTCGTTGGTCGGAGTGACCGCCGAAGAGCGCTGGTAAGCGGCCGAGTTCATGACGGTCCGGACCAGCCGCTTGACATCGAAGCCGCTGTCGATGAAATCCTTGGTGAGCGCCGCAAAAAGCTCCTCGTCGCTGGCGGGGTTGGTGGCCCGCACGTCGTCCACCGGCTCGACCAGGCCGCGGCCCATGAAGTTGTGCCACACCTTGTTCACGAGTGCGCGCGCGAAGTAGGGGTTCTTGGCCGAGGTGAGCCATTGAGCCAGGTGCCGGCGGCGGTCCTTGGGAGAGTTGAAATCGAGCGCCTCACCGTCCAGCGGCTTTGGCGGCAGCGGCCGGCCGAGCCGCGGATGGTTCATCTCCCCGGTGGGGCTGCTGTAGACGATCACGTCACCCGGTTCCGCTCCGTTCTTCTCGCTGATGCGCGAAAACAGGTTCGCCATCTGGTAGTAGTCCCTCTGCGTCCACTTCTCCAGGGGGTGGTTGTGGCAGCGGGCGCAGGTGATCCGCAGTCCCAGGAAGGCCTGCGTAACGTTTTCCGTCATGTCGATGGGACTCTTATGTATGATGTAGTAATTCAGAGCGCCGACTTCGCGGCTGTTCCCCGAAGAAACCAGAATTTCCCGCACAAACTGGTCCCACGGCTTGTTCTTTGCCACGCTGTCACGGATCCAGTTGTAATAGGACCACATGGCGTTAGAGCGGAGACGGCGGCTCGACACCAGCAGCAGGTCCGACCATTTGTAAGCCCAGTAATCGACAAACTCGTCCCGCGCCAGAATGTCGTCGATCAGCTTGCTGCGCTTGTTCGGATCGCGGTCCCCCACGAAACGGT
This sequence comes from Acidobacteriota bacterium, assembly GCA_016201185.1. Taxonomy (GTDB): domain Bacteria; phylum Acidobacteriota; class Terriglobia; order Bryobacterales; family JACQDG01; genus JACQDG01. The sequence goes on from JACQDG010000436.1 coordinate 1,234, forward strand.
CCACCTCGTCGGGCGTGGGCAGAATGCCCATGGCGTCGAGATAGGCCCGGCGGATGAAAGTGTTGTCGTCAGCCTGGAGCGAGGGATCGATGTGCAGGGCCTCCAGTTTCTTCAGCGACAGCTCGTCAATGTAATTGTGCCGCGGCGCATTGCGGTACACCTCCGCCGAAATCTTGTTCGGATTCGGCACCCCCAGGCGGGCGAAACCCACCTGGCTCTGGTACCACACCGTGACGGCGGCCTCGCCCGAGCCCAGCATGTTGACCTTGCCCACATCGTCCACCGACGCGACGCCGGAATCGGTCGAGGAAAACTTGACCCAGCGCGTGACGTCTTCCGTGTGGCCATCCGAATAGCGGGCGCGCACCAGTACTTGCTGCTCGGCGCCCGGCTCCAGCCACGCCGAGCGCGGAAAGATTTCCACGCCCTGGATGCGGGGGTCGGAGTCGGAAGGCGGAGGTGCGCCGGAGGCAATCCAGTCGACCAGGATGTTGTATTCCGGCGAGCCAACCTCAAACCGTTTGCCGCCGCCGTGCGGAATGGTGAATGTGGGCTTCAGCAGGATCAGGCTTTGCGCCGGCTCGAGGCGGGAGACGCGCCGGCCAATGCCCTCGCGAGTCAGCACCTGGTAGTCGACCTCGGGATCGTAGGCCCGCAGCGTCAGCTTGAAGCCGTTCTTACCGGCCAGGGCCCCGTGACAGGCGCCGGAGTTGCACCCCACCTTGGTCATCACCGGCAGCACGTGGTTGCGGAAATTCGGCACCGCGGAGCCCGCGGCGTCCTCGACACGGACGCGAGCGGTGGCCGTTCGGCCGGCAAATGAGGCGGTCAGCATGGTAGTCCCGTCGGCCACCGGCCGCAGGTAAGCGTCGCGGTCAATGGAGGCGATCTTAGGATCGGCGGAAACCAGCCTGGCCGAGGTGGTGACGTCCTTCTGGTGGCCATCCGGATATGTCGCCTCGACAACTATTCTTTGGTAGCTGCGGGGGCCGCGAAGATCCACATCCCCCGGTAGCAGCGCCAGGCCGGTGGGGTTTTCAGAACCTTGCGCGGCCAGAGATCCGCAGAAGATTAGAGCCGAAATTAGCAGACGCATGTTTCTTCCGTAGCAGACAGGCGGACCCAGCGGTCCCCCGTCCTAGGTAAACAGTTCGTGGATGGCTTCGACCCCCTGGTCCACCAGCCGGATGGGGCGTCCCTGTGCGCCCCGCATCTCGGTGTCGAGCGGAATACCCAGGGCATGGTAAATGGTAGCGGCCACCTCGGCCGGCGTAACCGGGCGGGTCTTGGGAGCGCCGCCGATTTCGTCCGACTCGCCCACCACTTGCCCGCCCTTTACCCCGCCTCCGGCAAACATAATCGTCCAGCAGGCCGGCCAGTGGTCGCGGCCACCGGCCGGATTGACCTTCGGCGTGCGACCAAACTCGCCCATCGCCACCACCAGGGTGTTGTCCAACAGGCTGCGCTGGTGCAGATCCTCGAGCAGCGAGGAGAATGCATTGTCGAACATCGGCCCCACCAGGTCGCGGTAGCAACTGATCGGGCTGAAGGGGCTGGAGCCGTGAATGTCCCAGGTGATTTCGTCGAAGACCGTCTCAAACATGTTGACCGTCACGAACCGCACACCCGCCTCGATTAGCCGTCGAGCCAGCAGACAGCTCTGCCCGAAACGGTTCTTGCCGTAGCGCGAGCGGACTTCCTCCGCCTCCCGGTTCAAGTCGAAAGCGGCCCGCGCCTTCTCTGAGGACATCAGCGTGTAGGCCTGGTTGAAGGTCGAGTCCAGCAGCTTGGCGTCCGCGTTCCCCTCAAACTGTTTTACCGACCGGTCGATCATTTCGCGCCAGTTCTTGCGGCGATCCACCCGGATGGCCGGCATGTAGTCGGGCGGCAGCATGTCGGGCACCTGGAAATTAGGCTCCGAGGGATCGGCATTCAGAACGAAAGGGTCGTAAATCTTTCCCAGAAAGCCGGCGTTCTGCCCGTGCGGCATGTTGCCGCCTGTATTGCCGATGGGGCGGGGCATCAACACGTGCGGCGGCACGTCGCCTCGCGGGCCCTTCATCCAGCTGTCCACGCACCCGGCGTGCGGATACTCGATGCCGCCCTGGAACAGGCGGCCGGTCTGCATCATCTGGTGGCCGGTGTCATGCACCGCGGCCGCGGTGTGGTAGACGGTTCGCACCAGCGCGAACTTGTCGGCGTTGCGCGCCATGCGGGGAAACACTTCGCAGACCTGGATGCCCGGAACTTTGGTCGAGATCGGCTTGTAGGGACCCCGGATTTCGGCGGGGGCGTTTGGCTTCATGTCCCAGGTATCGAGCTGGCTGGGACCGCCCACCAGGAAGAGCATGATGCAGTTGACGTCTTTCCCGGGATTGACCGCGCCCCTGGCCTTCAGGCCAATCAGATCCGTCAAACCCAGGCCCAGGTAGGCCAGCGCTCCGGCATGCAGAAAATCGCGCCGGCTCAAACCGTCACAAAAGTGAACCGGTCTTTCAGCGTCCAGACGTATCATCACAATCCCTCCAGCTACCGACGCGACCTGCCGGGCACACTTTAATGCGCCCGTTTGGCTGCGATTCATTGTATTTCACGGAAGAGTTAACAAGCAAGACTTCCTGGGTCCGTTTTGGCCAGCTTTCGATTGACAGGTAGTTCGGAGCCAAATTATAGTAACTGAGGGGGTTAGCATTGGAAGCCGGCGGCTTCCAGAGCCGACTCTCAAGGAGATTCCCTTGGCTAGAGTTCGTGGCAAAGTGAAGTGGTTCAGCAATGCGAAGGGATATGGCTTCATCGGCCAGGACGACGGTCCCGACGTTTTCGTTCACTTCTCGGCCATTCAGACCGAGGGGTACAAGACCCTCCAGGAAGGCGACCTGGTGGAATTCGACGTCGTGACTGGGCAGAAGGGCGCGCAGGCTGAAAACGTGGTGAAAGTGGAATAAAGGCCTTTGCCCAAGTCGAGCCCGCCCTCAGCCGAGCCACACGCCGCGGGCGGCCTTCAGACCGATCTGCACCGTGCGCCGGTCCACCTGGACCCGGAAAGTATCATCCGCCAATCGCCGGCGCAACCGGACCCGGGCGCCGGGCTTCAGCCCCAGGGCGGCGAACAGCCTCAAAAGCTCCGGGTCCTTTTCGTAGACTCGCACAACTGCGCCCCGTTCTTCTTCCTCCAGATCTGCCAGGGCGCGTCCCGCGGGGCGCGGTGAAAAACGCGGATCGACCGGGTAGCCGTGGGGGCAGGTGGCCTTGCCCCCGTAACGCGCAAACAGGCGGGCTTCCAGCCGGTCGGAAATGGCGTGCTCGAGGCGCTCCGCCTCCTCGTGCACCTCTTCCCAGGGGTAGTCCAGGGCCTCGGAGAGCAGTTTTTCCACCAGCCGGTGGCGGCGCACGAGTCTCACCGCCTGCCGCAAACCCTCGCCTGTGAGGGTGATGGCGCCCCCGGCGGAGAGCGACAGCAACCCGTTGCGGGTCAGTCTCTGCAAGGCTTTGGAAACCGCGGCGGAAGAGATCTGCAGCTCGCGGCACAGGTGAGCGGCGATGAGCTTCCCTTCGGTCCGGCTTAGCTCCCAGACGGTCTTCAGGTAATCCTCGCGCGAGACGGCAAATCGGGGCCTTGACATGGACGCCTCAATAAAGTATGTTAACTATGGTTAGCATATCTGGGACGCTATAGTTAATACAATATTTTAGCACAGGCTGGCAATGGCGAAAATTCGCACTCTGGGCTTGTTTGCGCTCGTCGCGGCCGGAATGGCGGCGCAGACGGCCCCGGACCGCGCTACTTCGGCTACCTCCGAGCAGAGAATCGAAGAACTGGAGACCCGCGTCCGGCAACTCGAGCAGCAGATCGAGATCTTACGGAGCAAGCTGGAGAAGGCTTCTCCGGGGCTGCCGGCCGAACCCCCTGCGACGTCAGCGCAGTCCATGCCGTCCCCGCAGCCGGCGGAGAACACCGAAACCCGCCTGCCCGTTTCCGGCTACATGGACTTCCACTTCAACAAGCCGCGCGGGGAGCCCGGCCAGCTCGACTTTCACCGTTTCGTGCTCCTGTTCGGCCACAGCTTCTCGAACCGGATCAAGTTCTGGTCCGAGCTGGAATTGGAGCATGCGTTCGTTGAAGGCCGCGCGGAGAAGGGCGAAGTGGAGCTGGAGCAGGCTTACCTCGATTTTCTGGTCACGCCCTATTTCAACTTTCGAGGCGGGATGCTGCTGGCGCCGGTGGGCCTCATCAACGAGCGGCACGAGCCGCCCGCGTTCAACGGAGTGGAGCGGCCGTTTGTGGACACGGTGATCCTGCCCTCCACCTGGTTCGACACCGGTGTCGGCGTTTTCGGCGACCTGGGGCGCGGATTCGTCTACAAAGCCTACGTGATGTCCCCGCTCGATGCCACCGGCTTTGACGCCGCCGAGGGGCTGCGCGGCGGCCGGCAGCGGGGTTTCCATTCCTCGTTTCAGAACGTGGCCCAGACCGGACGCCTGGAGTACCACGGCCTCAGTCGTCTGGCGCTGGGGGCGAGCTTCTGGCGGGGCAACACGGGATTCAACCTGCGGGGCGTGAACCCTCGAGTGAACGTTTTCGAGCTCGATGGGCGCTACCGCCTCTGGCGTTTCGATTTTCGCGGCGAATTCGCGCAGGCCGGCATCGGCCAGGCGGGAGAGTTAAACCGGGCTTTGCAGCGGGAACACGGCGGCAGCCCCAACGTGGCCGAGCGCCTGCGGGGCTTCTATTGGGAATCGGCCGCCCGCGTCCTGCCCCGGCGCGCCCGCCAGGACCTGGTGCTGTTCACGCGCTACGAGAACTTCGACACCCAGAAGAAGATGCCTCGCGGTTTCCTGCCGCTGAAGCAGTTCGACCGTTCGGCCTGGGTGATGGGCGCTACTTATTATCCGGAACCCGACGTGGCGCTGAAATTCGATTACTCGCTATTGCGCAACTCGAGCGCCATAGTGCGGCCGCGCAGTTCGGTGAATTTCGGCATTGGGTGGTGGTTTTGATGTTAGGGCTTCTTCTTCTACTGCTGACGGCGTCGCCGACCAAGGTCGTCCATATGACCGCCGAGAGGTTCACCTTTATCCCCTCCCAGGTGAAGGTGAAAGTTGGCACGGTGGTGGAGTTCCGTATTCACAGCGAGGACACCAACCACGGCTTCCGCATCCCCGCCGCGGGGATCAACGAGGTGATCCCCAAGCGCGGGCGGGGCGAACTGAAGGTGATCTACCGCGCTGAGCGGCCCGGCCGGTTCGACTTCGAATGCTCGAAACCCTGTGGGGCGGGCCACAACATGATGCGTGGCGTATTGATCGTGGAATAACTCGCCATGCTTCGATTGACCCGAATCCTGGTCATCTTATCGGTGGTTGCTGCGACCGGGCAAGTCGCCTCTGTGGATCCGCCCGGCGGCCCGCTCGAGGGCATCACGGCCGGCGAATTCGAGCTTTTCCGGCTGGGCCTGGAGGATTTTTCCTCCGTTGAGACAGCCGAGGATGGCCTGGGACCGGCGTTTAACGCCGCCGGGTGCTCAGCCTGTCACAACATCCCGGCCGTCGGAGGTTTCGGCACCATCACCGAGGTGCGCGCCGGCCGCCGCGACGAGGAGGGCCGCTTCATCCCGTTCGAAGGCGGAACATTGTTTCACCTCTTCTCGCTGCCGCCCCACACCTGCCAGGCGCGCATCCCGCCGGAGGCCAACGTGATCGCCCGCCGGATCTCGATCCCTCTTTTCGGCGCCGGCCTGGTGGAAGCGATTCCGGATGAAAGCCTGCTGGCGCTGGAAGACCCGGAGGACCGCAATCAAGACGGCATCCGGGGCCGGGCCGCCCGAATCCACGACGTCGCCACAGACCGCCCGCGCATCGGCCGCTTCGGCTGGAAGGCCCAGCAAGCCACCCTGCTGGCCTTTGGCGCCGACGCCTATCGCAATGAAATGGGCATTACGAATGACTTATTTCGGGAGGAGGTAGCTCTGGGAGTCGATCCCGAAAAGCTGCGCCTGTGCGACCCGGCCTCCGACCCGGAGGACCTGCGGGATCCGGTCACCGGCCTGCGCGGCATTGACAAGTTCGAAGTTTTTCTGAAGTTCCTGGCCCCTCCGCCCCGCGGGCCGATCGACGCCGCCGCCCGGCGCGGCGAGCAAGTGTTCGCCGAGATCGGCTGCGCCTCCTGTCACATTCCGGAACTGCGGACCGCTCCCAGCTCCAACCCTGCTTTCGACCGCAAGCCAGTCCGGCTCTTTTCCGACCTGCTGCTCCACGACATCGGCACCGGCGACGAGATCGAGCAGGCCGCGGCCTCCGGCGAAGAAATCCGTACTCCTGCCTTGTGGGGCCTGCGCTTCCGCCGCCCCTTCCTCCACGACGGCAGCGCCCCTACCCCCGAAGCCGCCATCCGCCGCCACGACCGGGAAGCCGCCCGGGGGAGGGAGAGATTTCTGGCTCTGCCCGTTCCGGAACGCGAAGCGTTACTCGCCTTTCTTAGGTCCTTGTGAGCAGGGCGATCCGCCGCAGAGACGCCAGGTGCGCAGGGGAGAGAAAAACCAATGCGGCACGGCGTAGCTGTTGTCGCGCGACTTGAGCACCTTGGCCACCTCCGGGTGAACGCGCAGGGTCACGTCGCGGCCGTTCTGGTTCCGCGCGATTTTCTTTGCCTCGACCAGGATTTCCTGGATCATCGTTGTCACCGACTTGACGTAGCCGGAACCATCGCAATAGGGGCACGGCGAGCACAGTGTCCGCTCCAGCGACTGCTTCACCCGCTTGCGGGTGATGGCCACCAGCCCGAAATCGTTGAACTGCAGAATCTTCGACGGGGCGCGATCCTTGCGTAGGGCTTCGTCGAGCGCCTGCATCACCTTTTGCCGGTTCTTGCGCTCCTCCATGTCGATGAAATCCACCACGATGATGCCCCCCAGGTCCCGCAGCCGGATCTGGCGGACGATCTCATGAATGGCGTCGGTATTGGTCTTGACGATGGTGTCTTCCAGGCGGTTCGATTTGCCGACGTACTTGCCGGTGTTGACGTCAATGGCCACCAGTGCCTCGGTCTGGTTGATGACGATGTAGCCGCCCGATTTGAGCCACACTTTGGGCCGCAGCGCCTTCTCCAGTTCCTGGGTGATGCTGAACTCGTCAAAGATGGGGTTGGAGCGCGTGTAGAGCTTTACCCGGTTCACCAGGGCGGGCTGGAAGCGCTCCACAAACTGCAGGATGCGCTCGTAGTCCTCCTGGCTATCGACCCAGATGGTCTTGAAGGTTTCGGTCAACTGGTCGCGCAGGATGCGCTCCACCAGGTTCAGGTCGTGGTGGATCAGCACCGGAGCCGGTTTCCGCTCAGCCTTCTGGCGAATGTCCAGCCAGAGGTTGTACAGGAAATGCATATCGGAGCGGATCTCTTCCTCGCTCTGGCCTTCACCGGCCGTACGCACGATGAAGCCGCCCGGCATGCCGACGCGGTGAGTCTGAACGATGCGCTTCAGCCGCAGCCGCTCCTCGTCGGAAACAATTTTGCGGGAGACGCCGACGTGATCGACCGTAGGCATGTAGACAAGGTAACGACCCGGCAGGGCGATGTGGGAGGTGATGCGGGCGCCCTTCTTGCCGATCGGTTCCTTGGCGATCTGCGCGATGATTTCCTGCCCTTCCCGGAGCAGGTCGGCGATGCTGGCCGGGCCGGCCGGGGCTGGCGCCGCTTCTTCCACAGCGGCGGGGGAAGCTCCATTCCCCTCCCGCGTCTGGCGTTCCGGACTTCCGCGGCGCCGCGGGCGGCGAGAGCCGCGGTGCAGGAACCGCTGGCCGTAGGGCCGTTCGCGGAGGCCGACTTCCCGGGTGACTTCCTGCGCGGTAGATTCTGCGGCGGCCGCCTCCATGGCGCCTTCGGCCGCCGATTCGCCAGCGGCAGGCTCCATTGCGGAAGCCTCGGTAAGCTCACTCGCGGGAAGCTCTTCGACCGCGGCCGGCTCGCTCATGGCGGCAGCCTCGGCCGCCACGGGAGATTCTGGTTCGACCGGCGCCGCTTCCTCTCGGGCCAACTCCTCGACAACCACAGTCGGCTCGCCCCTGGGCTCCACGTCCGGCGCGGCCGGCTCGGGCGGAGGCTCTTCAGCGACGGCCTCAACGCGAAGTTCTTCGGCCGCCACCTCCATCTCTGACGGCTCAGCGGTTTCGGTTGCCTCCTCGCCCCACTCCATAGTCGCCGGCCGACTATACTTGGCAAGCGACTCACCAGGCA
>JACQDG010000025.1 GCA_016201185.1 Acidobacteriota bacterium
AAGCGGATTCTCGAGGAGCACTATGAAGGCATCAAGGCGTGGACCGATTACCTCCGCAGCCGCGCCGAGAACAATCTCGTGAACTACAGCTATTACGGCGACTGGGTGGCGATCGACAAGGCCCCAGGCGCTCTGGTCTCGACTTTTTATTATTACTACAGCGCGCACCTGGTCTCCAGGATGGCGGAAATCCTGGGCAAGAGCGGCGACGCGGAGGCCTATCAAAAGCTCGCCGCCGAGATCCAGGCCGCCTTTCATCGCAAGTTCTTCAACCCGGACACCGGCAGCTACGGAAACGGCGCGCAGGGCGCCAATATCCTGCCGCTATTTCTGGAACTCGCGCCGAAGGAGGTCCGCGGTGCGGTCGCCTCCAGCCTGGAGAACGATATCGTCTACGGAAGGAACACGCACCTGACCACGGGCATCCTGGCCACGAAATACATTATGCCGCTGCTGACCCGCATGGGCCGCGCCGAGCTGGCTTACGAGCTGGCTTCGCAGACCAGCTATCCGAGCTGGGGCTACATGATCGAGAACGGCGCCACCACGCTGTGGGAGCTGTGGCAGAACAAAACCGGGCCTTCGATGAACTCCCACAACCACCCGATGTTCGGCAGCGTCGGGGGCTGGTTCTATCAGGCGCTGGCGGGCATCAATCCCGATCCGGCTTCTCCGGGGTTCGAGCGGATTCGGATCGCTCCCCAGGTCGTGCGGGACCTGCATTGGGCCTCCGGTTCGCTCCAGACGGTGCGCGGCCCGGTGTTGTCCTCATGGACGCGCTCGGAAAATTCCCTGCGGCTGGAAGTGACCATCCCAACCGGAAGCGAGGCGGAGATCCAGGTGCCGAAGCTGGGAATCAGCGAGCTTGCAATCCGCGAAGGCGGGCAAGTCGCTTGGTCCGGTGGAAAATATCAGGCGGGCGTGCCGGGACTGACCGGGGCTCGAGAGACGGACCGCGCCGTGATCTTCCAGGCCGGCTCGGGCCACTACATGTTTGAAGCGGGGCGGCAATAGGGCCGGACCTCATTTCACGCGGTAGACCAGGTACTTGCCATTCTCAAAGACCGGCCGCCGGTCCGTCAGGCGGTTGGAAGAACTTAGCACGACATAGTCGATCCCCAGCTCGCGAAAGCGAGGGAGGCTGTCCGGCCGGAACGGCTCAGCCATCGTCTCCTGCCAGCGCGACCACCACAGGCGGGCGAAATCATGGAAGAAATTCATCTGCCCGCCGCCTTTCCAGTCCACGTAAAGGGCTCGGCCCGCCCGGGCGCGGAAGACGCCAGGGTCCTGCCCGCGGCCGGCATCGGGAAACAGAAATACCGCTTGGATGTCGGTATTGGCCCGGACCCAGTGGCACAGACCAGACATCTCAGGATCTGGCCGCTGGCCGGACCAGTGCGTGCGCAGTTGACCTGGAACAAAGTAAAAAGCGGAAACCGTTACCGCCACGACCGCCGCGGCCCCGATCGCCCGGCGGCGGACCGACAGCATCGCAGCGGCAGCCAGCAGCGCTCCCAACACCAGGCAGACCATCAACTGGCGCAGCGCCTCGCCGCGCCATATGACCAGGCCAAAAGGCTGCAGCCAGGCGACGGCGACCGCCAAGGGAACCCCGCTCCAGCGCCAGCGGTCTTCCACCAGCCAAGCCAATGCGAGAGGCACTATCACGAAAAGCAGCCGGGTCTCCACGCCTACCGCGAAGGTCGCCGCCGCCCACCAGCAGGCGGCGCCCAGGCGCTTTTCCCGGCAGGCCAGCTCAAAGGCCATCACCTGCGCCAGCAGAATCGTGAACAGCTCAAGAAACAGGATCGCCCTAGTAGGCTGCGCCTGGGGCAGCATGGCCCACTTCAGTTTCTCCAGCAGCAGATAAGAGAACGGCAAGCTCAGTACCCCCAGCGCCGCGAGCCCCACCAGGAAAAAACGCAACGTTGGCTGGATAAAGCCCCGCAGTCGTAGATAGGCCGGCGCCGCCGCCGCCAGCATCATTCCGTATTGCCAGAACGACACCGGAGGCCACATGGAGACGAAGACATAGGAGGCGCGCAGGCGAAGGAGCTGTTCCCAGGGCTCGTCAATGCGGACCAGAAACGCCTGCGGTTCGGTGACGCCGGGCTGCAGCGCCGCCGCGACTTTCAGTCCAACTGCGGCCACGCCCAGCGATACAAATCCCCACAGCCGCGCCTTCATCTGCTCCGGGCGGTCGGGGATGAACAGCAGGACGGCAAAGACAGTCCAGAAAGGTCCCGCCGTGGTGGGGTGCAGCAAGAACCCGGCGGAGCCGACAATACCAGCCGCCAGATAGCGGCGGTGGGCCGCCAACCCCACGCCCAGCACGAGCGGCCCGAGGGCAAAGGCGCGCGGCACCGGCTCGTATTCCATCAGAAGCACAGAAGGACCGCTGACCCAGCCGCCCAGAGCATAGACCCCTGCGCAGGCCAGGGCCAGGGCGTCGGAAAGTCCCATCGCGCGGGTGATCAGGAAAATGCCCGCGAGCAGCGCCAGCCGTATCACCATATGCTCGGCCCCCAGCACGGCCTCGAAATCCCAGCCAGTCACTCGGGCCAGCCCCAGCGTCAGCTCGTCGTAAAGTGTGAAAGCGGTATGGGCGCGCACCACCATCGGATCGCGGCTGAGCAGGGCCGGATCTCGAAAGCGCTCGAACATGGGCACATAGATCTGCGTATCGGATTCCAGATATCGGTGGCCCGGGAATTGAAAATAGGAGAGCAGAACAAACAGGATCAGGCCCGGCCAAACCAGGAGAGGGATCAGGCGCCGGGGCGCAAGGGATGCAGTGATCAAAGGCCCCTCCGCCCCCCTGTCATTGCGCCGGCGTCTTGGCCAGTTGCTGCTGGGCCCACACCCGCTGCGGGTTCAGCCGCAGCGCTTCGGCCAGAGCCTCGCGGGCCTCCCGATTGCGGTTGCCCTTGCGCAGCACAATCCCCAGCCAGAGGTGGGCCTGGTCGGACTTGGGGTTCAGCTCGATCGCCTTGCGCAGATCGGCTAGCGCTGCTTCCGTCCCGCCACCGAACGCCGGCGGCAGGTAGTACTTGCCAATACCACGACTCAGGTAGACCTCGGAATTTTTCGGATCGAGGGCCACGGCGCGGTCGATCTCTTCGAGCGTCTTGCGGCCGTAGCGCAGCGCCAGGGCCAGGTTGCCGGGAATCACCTGGCCGTAAAGGGCGCCCAGCACCCGGTGATATTCACCCGAATTCGGGTCCAGGGCCACTGCCTTTTCCCCCGCGACAATGCCGGCTTCGGCGGCTTTATGCGCGGCAGCCTGGTCCCGCACTTCGATGGATATCTCCGCCAGGTAAGAGTGGACCAGGGCCGATTCGTACTGGCTGCGGGCGTTCTGCGGCTCCTTTTCAGCGGCCGCAGCGAGTTGCGCGGCCGTCTTTTCCAGAGCCGTACGGTCCTGGGCGTCCCGCGCCCGACGAGCCTCCTCCAGGATGCCGCCCGCCGGCGCCGCCGCCAGCCATGCGGTTATCAACGCGATCCACAGACGTTGCAAACGCCGCCTCCTATATTTCCGCCTCTGCGGAGTACCCTATTGTAAAATACGTTCTGCTCGGCAGGGGACTACATGCTGCGACGGGACTTCCTTCAAACTTTAGGCGGCGCCACCGCACTGGTTTCTGCCGGCAGCGTGGAAGCGGCGCGGCTCACGCGCGCCAATGTCTGCTTCATCACCGACGAGGTGAGCAGGAACCTTCGCCCCGCCCTGCAATTTGCCGCTGAGTACGGTATCCGCCAGGTCGAATTGCGCAACGCTGACGGAAAATACTGCTTCACCCACGAGCCGGCGAAACTCAAAGAAATCCGCGGGGTGCTGAAGGAATACGGCATCCGGGTGGCGATTCTCTCTACTCCGGTGCTGAAATGCGCGCTGCCCTCGAGCAACGTCACGGCGGCGGCCAGGAAGGAGGTCCAACTGGCTCTGAAAGACTTCCCCGTGCCGACCGGTGAGCAGTATCCGCGCCAGAGGGAGTTTTTGCGAAAGGCGATCGAGGCGGCGCGGATTCTGGAGACCGACAAGCTCCGCATCTTTTCCTACTGGCGCGTGGAAGACCGCGAAAAGGAGCACGACCGGATTATCGAGGGGATCAGCCGGGCCGCCGAAGTGGCGGAAAAAGAGAAGGTCTATCTATGTATAGAAAATGAGGAGTCCTGCAACCTGGCGGATTGTGGCGAGACCGCGGCGGTCCTCCGGCGGCTTTCTTCCCCCTACCTGGGCATGAACTGGGATCCGGCCAACGGCTATTCGACGGGCGAGAGCGCCTACCCGGAAGGGTTTTCGTTACTCGACAAGAGCCGCATCTGGCACATGCACGTCAAGGACCGGCGGCCGAACCCCCAAACCGGCCGGGAGCAGATTTGCGCCGTGGGGGACGGCCGGGTGCCCTGGCTCGATATCTTCCGCACTATGGGCGAGGCCGGCTACACCGGGGCCCTCTCAATGGAAACCCACTTCTCCCTGAACGGGTCGAAGGAAGCCGCCAGCCGCCGGTCCATGGAAGGGATTCTGAAGCTGATCGAGCGGCAGGGATGAGAGCACGGCTGCTCACGCCGCGTCGTTCTCCGTGGCGTAAAGATTCCGACAGGTAATGTCCAAGAAAGAGATCCCTGCGCGGAACAGCCCATCCGCGCGGCTACCACAGTGCCGAACCAGTCCGTGGCCGCGAATTTTCAGGCCGAAGTCGGCGTTTTGAAATTCCCCGTCAATCTTGACCTCCGAGCCTACGATCAATGGCACGAAAAGCTCTACCCCGATGGCTCCTTCGGTGACATCTACCAGCCGGGCCGCCACCTCCCGGCCGTAGCAGCCGATTCTGAGATTCTGGAGAAAGTCGTTGCGCATTCGCGGCTGGCTGCGCCGCTCAGTCACCGGTGAGTTCATACCAGTGATATCGGACTTTTTGGGGGGCGCGATTAGGCCGGGAGCCCACCCGGCCCGGTATTAAGCAGCACACGGAACCGGGGGGCGAGCCTGCCAATAAGGGCCTGGGAATCGGGCCATTTTGGCCGATATAATCACTTTGGACTTGCGGGAAGGCTGGGCGGGGATTATACTGGCCGTTTCGAGGGGCTCGGCGACGAGCCCTGTTTGCAGTGTATGTCCACGACGTTCAAGAGCCCCGAGCAGTTATCGCCACACCGCGAGGCGGCGTTCTTTTACGCGCTCTTTTTGCGCGGCCATCGCGTGGAGGCCCTGCGGCGGGACATCGACGTCCCTGACGCGGTGTTGGCCAGATGGATGCGCGCGTCCGACTTCGAAGCCCCCTTCCGTGATTCCCTCCGCCGGATCTACGACTACCGAAAACAAGTCCTGGCCATCTTCGACGGGCTGATCGCCAGCCAGGACATGAATTCCCGCGTGCAGTAGCCGCGCTTTCAGCGCAAGTACTTATCCATCCAAGCCAGGTGGCGCTCCATCAAGTCGAGCTGAAACTTTGGTTCCCGCGGGCCGTGGGGCGTGCGGGGATAGACCACCATTTGCGTCGCTACCCCCTGCCGCTTGAGGGCGTTGTACAGCTCATAGCCCTGTGAGATAGGAACCCGGACATCGGCTTCGCCGTGCAGTATCAGGGTGGGCGTGGCCACTCCCTTCACGTTGAACATGGCCGAGTGCTTCTCATAGGCTGCCAGGTTTTCCCAGGGCTCGCCGGAGAAGTAATCGGGCAGAAAGCCGGGGATGTCGGAGGTGCCGGTGAAGCTGAACAAATTCGTCACTCCCGCCCCCACGGCCGCCGCCTTGAAACGTTTTGTCTGGGTGATGACCCAGGAAGTCATGTAGCCCCCGTAACTCCAGCCCATCACGCCAAGCTTGTCCGGGTCGGCCACACCCATTTGGATAACGTGATCGACGCCGGCCATCAGGTCCTGGTAATCCTTACCGCCCCAATCGTCGTAATTGGCGAAGC
>JACQDG010000416.1 GCA_016201185.1 Acidobacteriota bacterium
CGGCGGCCAGCGCTCCGCCCGCCATAAGAGCAATCACCCCGCCGACGAGGAAAAACCGCCTCCAGCGCACCGCACTGCGCCGCACCTCCACGCGCTTGCGGGCCCGGAGATAGGGCGACGGCGCGGAGGAATCGAGATCGTCAGGTTCCGGTCTTTCCGTTCTCATAGCTGTACGGCGGCGGGGACCCCCTCCGGGTCCGGCGCGAGCTTCGCCAGCAGCGCCAGCAATTTGTCGCCGGCCTGCCAGACATTGCCCGCACCCAGGGTGAGGACGGCGTCGCCAGCGCGGGCTTCACCCGCAATGGCCGCCACAGCCTCTTCCCAGGAGGGAAAGTAACGGGCCTGGGGATGGCCCGCCTCCCGAATGCGCTGCTCGAGCAGCTTGGCGTGCACCCCTTCCATCGGCTGCTCGCCGGCCGGATAGATATCAAGGATATAAAGGGAATCGCAGTCGTCGAAACATCCCGCAAACTCCGTTAGCAAGTGATAGGTGCGCGTGTAACGGTGCGGCTGGAACAGCACACGGACGCGGCGGTAATGGCAATTCCGCACGGCGGCGAGGGTGGCCCGGATCTCCGTCGGGTGGTGGCCGTAGTCGTCGATTACGGTGACCCCGGCCGCTTGCCCGCGGACCTGCAGGCGCCGGTCCACGCCGCTGAATTGCGCCAGGCCCTCGCGGATGGTCTCCACCGGAATCCCCAACTCCATCCCCACCAACACGGCGGCCATGGCGTTCCACACGTTGTGCCGCCCCGCGGCGTGGAGATGGAACTCCCCCAGGTCAGCGCCGTGAAAGCTAAGCCGGAAGCGGCAAGAGAAATGGCCGCACTCGACGCCGGTGACGACAAGGTCTGCGTCCCGGCCTGCTCCGTCTACGGTACCGTAGGTCCGCGTGCGGCGCTGGATCCGCGGCAGGATGGCGCGAACCGGCAGATCATCCGCGCAGAGAATGGCCGCCCCGTAGAACGGCACCTTGTTGACGAACTCGACAAAGGCCTCCTGCACTTGCTCGAGCGAGGAGTAGCAGTCCAGGTGCTCGCGATCGATGTTGGTCACTACGGCCAGGATGGGCGCCAGCTTCAGGAACGAGCGGTCGCTCTCATCCGACTCCACCACCAGAAAGTCGCTGCGGCCGAGGCGGGCGCTCGATCCCATGCCGGCCACCCGCCCGCCGACCACCACGGTCGGATCGAGGCCGGCGTAGCTCAGCACGGCGGCGGTCATCGAGGTGGTGGTGGTCTTGCCGTGGCTGCCGGCGATGGCGATCCCGTACTTGAGGCGCATCAGCTCGGCCAGCATCTCGCCGCGGGGGATCACCGGAATCTGCCGCCGCCGCGCTTCCAGCACTTCGGGATTGTCATCGTGAACGGCGGAACTGACCACCACGGCGTCAGCGGCGTCCACCTGTTCGGCGGCGTGGCCTTCGAAGATGCGAGCGCCCAGGCCCGCCAGCCGTTCGGTGACTGCGGAGAGCTTCAGATCCGAACCGCTGATGCGGTATCCGAGGTTGCACAGAATTTCGGCGATGCCGCTCATCCCGATGCCGCCGATGCCGATGAAGTGAACGTGTTTAGCCTTGAAGAACATATCTTTCGTTACGGCAAGTGCTCCAACACCTCCGCCGCGCGGCGAGCCGCGCCAGGCCGGGCCAGCCGCCGCGCGGCCATTTCCATTTCCGTCAGGCGCTCCGGCGCCCGCTCGAGCGCCCGCAGTTCCTGAAAAAGCCGCTGGCCAGTGAAACTGCAGTCCTCGACCACCCGCGCAGCGCCGGCGGCCTCGAGCGCCTGCGCGTTGCGTAACTGGTGCTGGTCGGCGGCATAAGGATACGGCACCAGAATTGAGGCCCGGCCGGCTGCGCTTAGCTCAGCCACAGTCGAGGCCCCGGCGCGACACACCACCACGTCGGCGCGGGCGAACAGGCCCGGCATATCTTCCCAATACGGCGCGACTTCCGCCTGCGCCCCGAACTGTCGATAGCGGGAACAAACATCATTATATTCGTTCTCCCCGCTTTGATGAAGAAACAGGACGCGATCGAGCGCTTCGGACTCCGCCCACAGCGGCAGCGACTCCATGGCGGCCATGTTCAGGCGATGCGAGCCCTGGCTGCCGCCGGTGATCAGCACCGTGAATGGCCGCCGCTCCCTCCGCGCCGGCACATGGAAAAACTCTTCGCGGATCGGAATGCCCGTCACCTCCCAGCGACCCTGCGGGAAGAACCTTCCCGCCTGCTCAAAGCCCAGAAGTGCGTGCGTAACAAACCTGCCGATCAACCGGTGCGCCAAGCCAGGCACTGCATTAGGCTCCATCACAACTAGCGGTATGTTCTTCACCAGCACCATGGCAGTCACAGGCCCCGAGGCGTAGCCCCCCATGCTAAAAACCGCTCGCGGCTTAGTCTGCCCCAAGATCCGGGCGGCGCCCAGAAAACCCACTGGCAAAGCCATCGCCGTGCGCAGGCGCTCGCGCCAGGAAACATTCTTGAGCGCCCCGGCCTCGAGCAGCCGCAGCTCGAATCCTTCCCGCGGCACCAGTTTCGATTCCATCCCGCGGCTCGTACCAACAAACACTACCGAGTGTCCCCTCTGACGCAGTTCCCGCGCCACGGCCAGCCCAGGAAGCACATGGCCGCCGGTTCCTCCGGCGACCACCACGAAAGTTTTGCCTGCCGTGACATTCATCCGGAACGCTGGCTCACGCTCAGCAGCAGCCCAGTAGCCCACAGAGCACAGACCAGGGCGCTGCCGCCGTAACTCAGGAACGGCAGCGGCATCCCCTTGGTCGGGGCCAGGGCCAGCGCTACGCTCAAGTTGATAAACGCCTGACAAACCAACATGGCCGTCAGGCCCACGGCAAGGTAGACGCCGAAGGGGTCCGAGGCCAGCAGCGCCGCCCGCACCCCGCGCCATAGAACCACGCAGAAGGCCAGCAGCACCAGCGCCGCACCCACCAGTCCCCACTCCTCGCTGATCACCGCATAAATAAAATCCGTGTGCGGCGCGGGCAGATAATACAGCTTCTGCTTGCTCGCCATCAGGCCTACTCCGGTCAGGCCTCCGGCACCCACCGCGATCATCGACTGGATGATCTGAAAGCCCTTGCCCTGGGGATCCTTCCAGGGATCCAGAAAAGTAAAGATGCGCTGCACGCGATACGGCTCTAGCAATACAGCCAGCCCGGCCACCGGCAAGGCGACCAGCATTCCAACAGCAAAGTAGCGCCCCGGCATCCCAGCCACCCAGAATATGGCTCCGGCGATGATCAGCAATACCATCGCCGCACCCAGATCTCGGCCGAGCAGCACCAGGCCGGCCAGAGCCAGCAGAACC
>JACQDG010000417.1 GCA_016201185.1 Acidobacteriota bacterium
GGCAAGCACCGACGGTATTCCTCTTCACGGCATGCTTGACCCGGACATTTTGATGAGAATGATGGCGAACGGCGGCGTTCCCCGGCGGCGGGCACAGGCGGCAATGGACCGCATCTGCCGCTCGGCCGAGCGGTATTACTTCCGCCATGTGCCGGACCTGCGGAGGAAAACCTGCCCGGGCGTCCGACGGCTTCTTTATCGGCTGCGCCGCAAGGGCGCCGCCACCGGCCTGGTGACGGGGAACCTGACGCGCATTGGGTGGAAAAAGCTGGAGCGGGCCAGCCTGGCACAGTATTTCCAATTCGGCATTTTTGGGGAGATCGCGCCAACCCGGACGGAGCTGGTGCGTCTGGCCCTGCGTTACGCCCAGAGCCACGGCTGGGTCAACGGGCAGACGCGGCGCGTGCTCATCGGCGACACGCCCAATGACATCGAAGCCGCCCGGGCCAATGGCGTTGAGACCGTCGCCGTGGCCACCGGGTTGTGCTCACTCAGGGAATTGCAGGCCTGCTCTCCGACCCTTTGTGTGCGGGATTTGACGGACCCGGTGGTGAGGGAATGGCTGAAGGCAGCGACGGCCAATGCCGGAGGGCGCGCTGCTATTCGTGCATCTGCTGGGAAAGGTAAAGCTCCAGGCCGACTTCCTTGATCATGCCAAGCTGGGCCTCGAGATAATCGACGTGCTCTTCCTCGTCAACCAGAATCTTCTGGAACAGCTCCCGGGAGGCGTTGTCGCCCACTTCGACGGCCGTCTTGATGGCGGCGTTCAGGCGGGGAATGGCGTCCAACTCCAAGGCCAGGTCGTTCTGCAACTGTTGCTTGATGTTCTGCCCGATCTTGATGGGGAACATGTCCGTCATGTCGGGGGCGCCTTCCAAAAACAGGATGCGGTCCATGAGGATTTCGGCGTGCTTCATTTCCTCGACGGCTTCCTCCCGCTGCTTCTTGGCCATGCGCTCGTAGCCCCAGTTCTTGCACATGGAGGCATGCAGGAAATACTGGTTGATGGCAGTCAGCTCGGCTTTCAGCGTTTCGTTGAGGTGGTGCAGGACCTTGGCGTTTCCCTTCATGGTGATCGTCCTCCGAGAATTACTATTTTAGCGCAACCGACCGACCCGCGGCAGGCGTCTTGCGCGGGCAGCCGATGGCCGCAGCAAACTGAGAGGCCGGCTCAGGGCCGGATTCCCTTGACATTGAGCTTCAGGCGGTAGAGTCCGGTCCGCGCCGTGATGTAGAGGGTCTTGCCGTCGGCATCGCCCCAGTGGAGGTTGGCGGGAACCTCGGGCAGGTGAATCGTCCCCAGGTGTTTGCCCTGCGGCGAGATCACCCAAATGCCGCCAGGGCCCGTGCCGTAAAGATTACCTTTCGAGTCGAGCTTCATGCCGTCAGGCACGCCCTCCGCCTTCTCCGACGTCACGTCGTAGAAAACTTTGCCGTTCGCCAGCGCGCCGTCGGGCTTCACGTCGTAGACCATCCAAATCTTGCGCGCCTGATCGGAGTTGGCGATGTAAAGCTTCTTCTCATCCGGGGAAAAGCCCAGGCCGTTGGGGCGCGTCATGTCCTTCACGAGCAGGTCCAGTTTGCCCGCCGGAGTGAGCCGGAAGACGCCGTTGAACTGCAATTCCTTGGCCGGGTCGTCGTCCTGCTTCTGAAAGCCGTAAGGCGGGTCGGTGAAATACAAGTCGCCATTGCTCTTGAAAACGGCGTCGTTCGGGCTGTTCAGGCGCTTGCCCTCGAAGCGGTCGGCGAGCACCGTGATGGACCGGCCTTTTTCGGTGCGGGTTACTCTCCGGTTGCCGTGTTCGCAGGCGACCAGGCGGCCCTGGCGGTCGAGGGTCAGGCCGTTGGAGCCGATGAACTGGCCGTCGGGGTAGGAGCCAGGGAAGACCGGCTTGCGGAAAACAGAGACCTGCCCGTCCGGCGTCCACTTCATGATGGCGTTGGCGGGAATATCGCTGAATAGAAGATACCCGCCGCCCTTATGGATCCAGACAGGCCCTTCGATGAAGCGCAAGTTGCCGGCGAGTTTCTCTATTTTCGCGCCGGCTGGAACCAGCGCGTTGAAAGCCGGATCAACTCGGGTGAAGCTGCCCACCCCCGCCTGCTCGGCGCTCAGTTGCAGGACGCCGCCTGCGCTCAAAAGAAACCACGCAGCCCAGAAATTTCCCATGACGAAATCCTCCGCCCTGTCCGGGACTCCAGCAATTCTATACCGCTAACACGCGAAAGAGCGAAACTCCCTCTATTTCACGCGCAGGGCGGGGCGGTCGATCCAGCGGCCGGCGAGCATCACGCGCTCGATTCTCCGGGTGTTCCTGATGTCGGCCAGGGGATCGGCGGACAGCACCACGAGGTCCGCCCATTTACCGCTTGCGAGCGTGCCCAGATCGTCGCCGCCCTGCAGGCAGGCTGCGCCGTGGCGGGTGGCAGCACTGATGGCCTCGAGCGGCGTCAGGCCGGCCTGGACCAGAAGCTCGAGCTCCCGGTGGGTCATCAGCCCGGGAAAATCCAAGGCCGAGCCTCCGTCCGAGCCCACGGCCATCGGGACGCCGGCGCGGGCCAGCGCCAGGGTGTTCTTCATGGCCAGGTCGAATTCCCGGCGGGCAACGGGATCGGGGGAGGGCTTCGCTGCCCGGGCCGCATCGATGACATCGGCGTCCATGGTCCGGGCCACGTCGGGGTCAGCCAGCCGCTCGGGGTGCTCGGAATAAAACCAGGCGAGCTCCTGGCGAATCAGCGTCGGGGCGAAAACGGTCCGGCGTTCTCGCAAGGTGGCTACCAGCGCCGGGTCCACCGTTTCCACGTCGCGGATCATGTGCACGAAATCGTGGATGCCGAAGCCGACCAGGGCGCGGGTGTCAGCCTGGCTGTAAATGTGCGCGGCCACGGGAATGCTGTGCCGCGCGGCCTCTTCAATGATGGCGCGGCAAACGTCGAGCCGGATGGAAGGGAGGGTATTATTGAGAGTATCCACCCACATCTTGATGCCGTCCACCTGCTGCGAGGCCAGTTCTTGCACCTGCCGCACGGCCTCTTCCGGCGTCTCCACCTGGCGGGCGACGGCGCCCACCTCCTGGGTGGGATGCCCGTTGGGGGCCGTGAAGCCCCGGCCCACGGTGAACAAGTGCGGCGAAAGGATCTTGGCCGTGCGGGCATCGGCGCGAATCGGGAAGATGGCGTCGCGGTCGATGCCCAGGCTGCGGACCGCCGTTACGCCGAAATACAGGTATGCCTGGAGGTTCTTCTCCACCCGCTCCCGTGTGTAGGCGGATGCAACGTACTGCGCTCCGGCGCGGGAGCCCAGGTGCACGTGCAGGTCAATCAGGCCGGGGATTACATACTTACCCGAAACATCGATCCTCTCGGCGCCCTTCGGGACCGGAGTCAAGCTGCGGGGCCCGGCGGCCCGTATCTTTCCTCCTTCGATTACCACAATGGAATCAGGAACCGGCGCTTCGCCTTTGCCGTCAAGCAGGACTCCGCCGATCAGGGCGATGGGGGCGGACTCGGCGGGAGGGACAACGCCGGAGGGCCCGCACCCGACCAGCCAAAGGAGAGCCAGCAGGACGAAAGAGATCAGGGCAGAAGGTATCGCATTACTTTGTTGACCTGAGCGCCGAGCCAGTAACTGAATGGAAGCCTCCACTTGTATTCGTAATGAGCGAGGAGCAGAACGCCGCCCGCCACGACGGCAAGAACAACCCACTTCCGCATACAACGCCCCTCCTTCCATCCACCCGGAGGGAGACTACCGACTTTCTTCAAAGGCGAGGTGGTGAGAATTCACCACCTCGCCGGCCCGCCTACATCGAGCGTTCACAAGGAGAAGCCGAGCGCTCAACAGACGGACCAGTCCGATCCTACACCAATCACTTTGTTTTGTACATAGTCTTGCGACCGTGGGCGTACGTTACTTTTCCCAGAATACGGGCGCCGGCGGCCCCGGTGGCGGCGGGCAGGCTCGATGGCCGGTGATGATAAGTCTCATAGGCAAGAAGCGCGAAGGCAATAGCTTCCTTGGCGTCGCTGTGAATGCCGAAATCCTCCTAGGCGAGGACGCGTACGCCGGGCAGCCAGCAGGCGAGACAGGCCATCACAGGCGGGTTGCGGAGGCCTCCACCGGAAACGATCAGCTCATCGGGGAGCCCTCCGGGCCCAGCGGCGAAGCGGCGAATACCGAGAGCAACCGCGGCGGCGGTAAAAGCCGTGGCTGTGGCCATCAGGTCCTCGGGAGGCAGGCCGCGCCGCACCAGACCGGCGAGGAACGCGGCGCCGTATTGCTCCCGACCGGCGCTCTTGGGGGGCCGGCGCCGGAAGTAGGGAGCGGAGAGCAACTCGTCGAGCAGCTTTCGATCCACGCGGCCCCGCGCGGCCAGGCTGCCGTTGCGATCGAATTTCTCGCGGCCTCCGGAAAAATGCTCCGCCAGAGCATCCAGGATCATGTTGCCGGGGCCGGTATCGAAGGCGATCACTTGATGCGGCTGAGCGCGCGGAGGAATGGCGGTGATGTTGGCGATCCCGCCGATGTTGAGCGCCACGCGGCAGAGGCGCGGGCTACGGTAAAGCAGGTAATCGATGTAGGGCACCAGCGGAGCACCCTGGCCGCCGGCCGCCATGTCCGAGGGACGAAAGTCGGCCACCACGTCCACCCCGGTTCGCTCGGCAATGACGGCCGGCTCTCCGATTTGCAGGGTGCAGGCGATCGAGCGGCCCAACAGCTTCGCTTGCGCTCCCTGGTGATAAATCGTCTGGCCGTGGGAGCCGATTAATTGCAATTTTGCAAGCGGCACTTTCGCCCGGCGGCAGGCACGCTTCACGGCGGCAGCGAACAGCTCGCCCAGCAGGAAGTTCAGGCGAGCCACCTGGGCGAGGCCGGCCGGGGACGCGGGATCGGCAACCTCGAGCACCGCCTCACGCACCCCAGGCGGATAAGAAAAGGTGTAATGGGCCAGCACGCGGACCCGCGCGCGAAAGCGCGCACCGCGAATATCCAGCAGCGCGACGTCGATCCCATCCACCGAGGTCCCGCTCATCAGGCCGGCGACGATCATAGGAGAGTGTAGGCCCGCGCTACCCCAATCCTTTCTTCAGGTCGGCCAGCAGGTTCAGGGCCTCGATGGGTCGCAGCTCGTCCAGGTTGATCGACCGGATCTGCTCGACCATGCCGGGCGGGAGCGGCGTGAAGATAGAGATCTGGGACGGGTGGGCGCCGGGAGAAAGCTCCTCGCTGACGGAGTGCTCGCGCTCCTCATGGCGGACGAGCACGTCGTGGGCCCGCTCGATGACGGGCAAGGGCAACCCGGCCAGCCGCGCCACTTCGATGCCATAGCTGCGGTCAGCGCTGCCCGGCTCGACCTTGCGAAGAAAGATGATCTGTTCTCCGGCCTCTTTCACCGACACGTGAAGGTTTCTTACCCCGCTGAGCAGCTCGGCCAGTTCCGTCAGCTCGTGGTAGTGAGTGGCAAACAGCGTTTTGGCCCGCGTGCGCTGGTGGATGTATTCCACCACCGCCCAGGCGATGGCCAGCCCGTCGAAGGTGGCCGTGCCGCGGCCCACCTCGTCGAGAATGATGAGGCTGGCAGGGGTGGCGGTGTTCAGGATCTGCGCCGTTTCCGTCATCTCCACCATGAAGGTGGAGCGGCCGAGGGCCAGGTTGTCGGAAGCGCCGATGCGCGTGAAAATGCGGTCAAGGATCGGGAGCCGGGCGCTCGAGGCGGGCACGAACGATCCCATTTGCGCCAGGATCGCGATCAGCGCCGCCTGCCGCAGGTAAGTGGACTTGCCTCCCATGTTGGGACCGGTTATGACGGCGATCAGGTCGGTCGAGTCGTTCAGGTACAGGTCGTTGGGGATGAAACGCTCGGCGCGCTCGCTTTCGGCCAGCCGCTCGATCACCGGGTGGCGTCCGGCGACCACCTGCATCTCGCCAGTGGAGTTGAAAACCGGGCGGGCATAGTTGCAGTCGGCAGCGACGTGCGCCAAGGCCAGGTAAACGTCCAGCTCGGCGACGGCGGCCGCTGTGCGGCGGACCCGGGCCGCTTCGCCAGCTACGCGCTGGCGCAGCTTTTCCAGGTGCTCCCGCTCGATCACCAGGATCCGCTCCTGGGCGTCGAGCACTTTGCGCTCGTACTCCTTGAGCTCCAGCGTGGTGAAGCGCTCGGCGTTCACCAGGGTCTGCTTGCGTTCGTAATCGGACGGCGCGAGGCGGAGGTTGGGCTTGGAGATCTCGATGTAATAGCCGAAGACGTTATTGAAGCGAACCTTGAGCGACTGAATGCCGGTGCGCGCCCGCTCGCGCTGCTCGATCTGCAGGATGAAGCTGCGGCTGTTGTGCTGAAGTTCGCGCAGCTCATCGAGAGCGGGATCGAAGCCGGCGCGGATGACGCCGCCGTCGGCCGGGTTGGCGGGGGGCTCGTCGGTGAGCGTGGTGAGGATGGCGCTGGAAACGTCGCCCAGCTCATCCATGCGCCCGTGGAGGTCGCACAGGCGGCCGGAGCGCAAGCGGCCGACGAAAGCGCGCAGCAGGGGAATGCCGGTGAGCGATGTCCCCAGCGCCACGAGGTCTCGCGGCGTGGCCGTGCCCAGGGTGACGCGCGCCAGCAGCCGCTCGATGTCCAGCACTTTGGCCAGGTCGCGCCCCAGCTCCGCCCGCAGGATGGTTTCCTTTTTCAGTTCTTCGACGGCGTCCAGTCGCGCCTCGATCTCCGCCCCCTCGATCGCCGGCTTCAGCAGCCACTGGCGCAACAGCCGGGCGCCCATGGCGGTGGCGGTCTGGTCGAGCACATGGAGGAGCGTGTATTCCCTGGGTCCGCCAAACAGGGGCTCGAGGAGCTCCAGGTTGCGGACGGTAACGGAGTCGAGCACCATGTGATCGCGCTGGCGGAAGAAGACGGGGCGATCCAGGTGCTGCAGGCTGGCCTTCTGGGTATCACGAAGATAGTACAAAATGGCGCCGGCCGCGGCGACAGCGCCGTGATGGCCGGCCAGGCCCAGCCCCTCGAGCGAGTGGAGCTGGAAGTGCTCGCAGAGGGTGCGGCGGGCGTGGTCGAATTGGAAAACCCAGTCCTCGAGCTCCGTGCGAAGGTAGCGCCTCGCTGCGGGACGCCCGGGTGTAGAAGCCTCGGCAGCGCCCGCGGGGCCGGCAGGGAAAAGCGTCAACTGGGCGGGAA
>JACQDG010000418.1 GCA_016201185.1 Acidobacteriota bacterium
CCTGGCAGCAGGCTCACAAAGCCGCCGGCGGTGCGTTGTGGTGGTCCTGGGGGCCGCGGCGTCTTCGGCTGTGATGGCTCTTCCTGTTTGGGTCCCGCTAATAACCAGGCCTCCGGCGGTACGTGATTTTCTCCTGCGGCTCGGGGGCTACTCCACCCGTGAGCCAGAGCTGATTCCTTTGCTGCTCTGCTCTTTGCTAATCGCGCTATCCCTTCTGGCCGGTCTGCGTGGCTGGGACCACGGCTGGTTCTGGGGCGTTTTCTGGATGGCCTGTCTTATCGTTTTGAATCAGCAGGTGCTCACGGGGATAAAATTGCAGGCCTTTCACTATCTTTCCTATTTCATCGGCCCTTTGGCGGTTCTGTTTTTGTGTGATATTGGATCCCGGTTCTTTGAATTGGAGCGGGGCCGCTTCGGCTCCGGACTCGCGCTCTGCGCTGCCATACTGGGGTTTGGGCAATGTGTCTATCGAATCTATCAGCCGCTGCGGCAGGAAAGGGCTTTCCATACTGTCGACAAGCCGTTCCAGGAGATGATAGACGTGATGGGAAAACCTTCGCTTCGTCATCATGGATTCTTGACCAACGATTCGATTCTTGAGGACATCCTGCCGGCCTACATTCCGCAAAAGCCGCTCGAACCATACTTTCTGGATCCATTGAGCACTGGTGAGATGAAAGCCCTGCGTGACGCGGCGGCGCACGTCTTGGGTGCTTTCCCTAGGCATGGCTCTGCGGAGGCTAAGACATCCGCGCCTGCCGTCGGACCGTCGCCAAGGGTTGCTTTGGATCGGACCGGAATCGTCCTTGTAATGAACCGTCATCGTGCCTTTCCAATACACTTATCCTCTTGCCGTGCTCTCCTCATTAACCGAGACTTTGTAATAGCTCGTCTGGCTGACTGCGCCCCGTAGCTCCGCGGCGACGAAGCCCCCGTCCCCTCCAGCCTATTGATCTTCGTTTCAGCGACGAGGTGATTTCCGACCGGCCTAGCGAAAGCGCGCGGCCAGGTAACGGACCAGGACGTCCTTTTCCTTTTCTGAGACGGGGCTGCCCCAGCGCATCATTTTTTCCACTTCGCGGGTCCAGCGGCCGGGGTCGAGATGCTGGGAAACGATCATTTTATGGTCGTGGCACGCGAGACACCGCTCGGCAGCCACTTGCCGGCCCTCGCCCTCCGGCAGGGCGACGGGGAGGGACTCCGCTTTTTCCGGCTCGCCAACCCGAACAGCTTCCGGTACGTTGTATAAATACCCGGAAGGATTCCAGGCTGGAGTGGCCGGCTGCGTACGCCCCCAGGTATCAGTGGCGCGGGCCATCACCGTGGCTGATTGCCCGGAAGCCGGCTTCCAGTCGTAGCGGAAACGCCGCCAGGCGAAAGGCGCGTGCTCCGGCCCCAGTTTGGCTTCCTTCCAGGTTGATCCGCCGTCGGTCGAAATCTCAACCCGCGTAACGTCCGCCTCCCCCGCCCAGGCCAGGCCCTCGACGGGCCCGCTCGGCCGCGTGATCAGCGACTTTACGGCCAGCGACGTGATGGCCGCCATGTCCTTCGGATCGACCGCTGCGCCCGGCGCCCCGGGCCGCTTCGGATAGCGATAAGCGGTCTTCATGAAAAAGCCGTCCACTTCGTCCGGGATGGCCGTAATCTTCGTCAGCCATTTCACCGACGCCGCCCCTTCCCAGCCCGGTGTGATTAGGCGGAGCGGGTAGCCGTGTTCGATCGGCAGCGGCACGCCGTTCATATGCGTGGCCACAATCGTCTCCGGCCGCAGGCATTTCTCCAGCGGGACGCTGCGGACAAAGTCAGGGGCGGTGGCCATGCCGGTATCGACGCCGTCGAAAGCGAGATGCTTCGCCTCCGGCTTCAGTCCGGCCCGCGCCAGGACGTCACGGAGCCGGTAGCCTTTCCACCGCGCCGTGCCCACGGCGCCTTTGCGCCACTGGGTCCCGGCCACATGCGGCTCAAAGTAGGCCCGCCAGTTGCCGGCGCATTCCACGGTCAGCACGCTTTCCACTGGCGGCAGCTTGCCGAGATCCTCCAGGGTCAACTGCTGGGGCTTCTCGACCAGGCCCTCGATGGAGAGGCGCCACCGGCTGGCGTCGACCTGCGGGATGTAGAAGTGGGTGCGCACGAAGAAGCGAGAGTTGGGCGTGATCCAGGAATCGAGCAAGGCCGGTGGCGTCTCGAGATCGAGCGGGCGCAGCGAGTGCAGGATCAGCCGCTCTTTGCCCCGCAGCGCAATTTCTTCGAGCGTCGGCGCGGCCCAGGAGGGCGAAACAAGGCCCCCGCCCAGAGCCACCAGCAATGTTCGACGTGTCATGCTGCACATTGTAGCGTGGGCTCCGCCGGCCAGCGAAACGCCGCCGGGCCGGTGAGTGCTAAACTTCCTGGAAAGCAAGGAGGAAGCCGGTATGTCAACGGGCGGCTGGACCAGAACATTGGCGGCGGCGGCAGCCGGAACATTGTTGTTGTGCATGTGCCGGGCGGCCGAGCCAGGATCGTTCACCCTGGAGCAGGTGATGAGCGCGCCCTTCCCCTCCGACCTGGTCGCCGCGCCGGTGGGCGGGAAGATCGCCTGGGTGGTGAACGTGCGCGGCGTGCGCAATATTTGGGCCGCCGGGCCGCCGGATTACAAGGCGCGGCGGGTCACTTCCTACTCCGAAGACGACGGCCAGGAGATCGCTCAGCTCCACTGGACGC
>JACQDG010000420.1 GCA_016201185.1 Acidobacteriota bacterium
AAAAATCATGGCGGAGCTGGTGCTGGAGGGGAAATGCGCGACTTACGACATCCACATGTTCCGGCACGGGCGTTTCCGGGAAGGACAACTGGCGCCAAGCGCATATGCATACGGCATCATCGGGTAATGGGAAGAGGTGGCGTGTGACGCCGGCTTACAGTGAATAACATGGCGACTGATGCTATTTCCCGAGCTGTTGTGCTGGATGTGCTTCAGCAACTGATTCGCATACCCTCGGTAAATCCAACGCTGGCACCGGACGAGGGTCATGGCGAAGCCGCCATCGCAGCGTTTGCGCGTGACTGGCTGGCGGCCGAGGGCATGCGCAGTTCGGTGGAGGAGGCTGCCCCTGGGCGGCCCAATGCTGTAGCCGAGACAGGCGACGGTAATGGTCCCACCCTGGTGCTCTGTGCCCACCTGGATACCGTAGGCACAGTCGGCATGAGCATCCCGCCGTTTGAGCCTCGCCTGGAGGGCGACCGCGTTTACGGGCGAGGTAGTTATGACATGAAGGGCAGTGCCGCCGCAGTGATGGCAGCGGCCGCCGCCCTGGCCCGTGAAGACCTGCACGGCCGGGTGGTGGTGGCGCTGGTAGCCGACGAGGAGTACGCCAGTGTAGGAGCTCAAGACTTTGTCCGGCGCCACAAGGCAGATGGCTGTATCCTCACCGAGCCCAGCGAGGGCCAGCTCATACTCGGCCACAAGGGCTTTGTATGGGCAGAAATCATCACGACCGGCCGCGCCGCCCATGGCAGCCGCTGGGACCTGCGCGTCAGCGCCATCGGCGCGATGGGGCGAATCATCGCAGCGCTGGAGCAGTTTGACAAGGAAGAGCTGCGCCAGCGAGTCCATCCGCTGGTGGGCCCGGCTTCGCAGCACTGTGCCCTGATTCAAGGCGGTACGGGCCTATCCACCTATTCCCCCGAGTGCCGCTTGCAGGTGGAGAGGCGGACACTACCCGGCGAGACCCCGGAACAGGCAATGGAAGAACTACGGTCGGTAGTGCGCCAGGCGGGGGAGGAGGCTCAAGTGCGCTGTCTGCTGGATCGCCCGCCACTCATGTGCGAGCCACGCGCGACGATTGCCTGTTGTGTACGGGAGGCGGCGAGCGCAGTTACTGGCCGTCCGCCGGCTGAAACAGGAGTGAGCTACTGGATGGACGCCGCCCTCTTCGCTGCCGCAGGCATACCTACGGTGAATTACGGCCCCAGCGGCGCCGGCGCCCATGAGGCGGTGGAATGGGTGGATCTGGAATCGGTCCTCTCCTGCGCCCAGGTACTATCGGAGGCCGCCCGCCGCTTCTGCCGTTGAGGCCGTGCCTGGAGGGTGTGGCTTCCATTCCCCTCAGGTAACTACTCGCCTTACTCGAACATTGAGTATGAGGACGCCGGCGACCAGGAAACAGGAGGAAAGAAACAGGATCGCCGTAGTATAAGTGAAGTTACGGGACAAGAGATAGCCCACCACAGTCGGCCCAATGAATCCCCCCAGGTTCCCGATCGCGTTGATCAGCCCGATCGAGGCCGCCGCCGCCGACTCTCCCAGCGTCGCCGTAGGCAGAACCCAGAAAGGCGGTGGCCAGGAATAACCTACGACCGCAGTGAGGCAAAGCCAGAGCAGAACCAAAGGGAAAGACTGCCCCGGCAGCCCTGCCAGCATGAAAAAAACGGCCTGCATCATCAACGGGAGCGCGGTGTGCAGGCGACGCTCTCCCGTGCGGTCTGAAGACCGGCTGCCCAGGAGGAGGCCCACAATCCCCACACCGAATGGCAGCGCCGCGCAGGCGGTGGCCCAGCTCACCGAAAGGCTGGAACGGTTCCGGATGATCGTCGGCAGCCAGAACACGAAGGCGTAGCCGCCCGTATTGGCCAGGCAAAGCGCCAGCGCCAGCAGCAGGACGTTGCGCTGCAGCAGGGCCTGCCAGACCGACACGTGCCCCATGGCCCGTTTCTCCTGCTTCTCTGCTTCCAGTTCTGCGGTGATCCAATCCCGCTCTTCCCGGTCCAGCCATCTCGCATCGCGGGGATGATCCGTGAGATAAAACAAGGTTACAACCCCCAGGACGACCGCCGGCAACCCTTGAAGGATAAACACCCATCGCCAGCCGGCCAGCCCAAACCAGTGCAGTTGCAGAATCAGAGCAGACAAGGGCGCGCCAAGGACCAGAGAAATCGGAATTCCCAGGATGAAGCCGGCCATGGCGCGGGCCCGGTCCCGGCGGGTGAACCAGTGGTTCAGATAGACGATAATGCCGGGGAAAAAACCGGCTTCCGCCGCCCCCAGCAGGAACCGCGCGGAATAAAACTGTACCGGCGTACGCACGAAGCCGATCAGAACGGTCGTCAGTCCCCAGGTAAGGAGTATGCGGCTCATCCACTTCCGGGCGCTCCAGCGCTCGACAATCAAGGCTCCCGGGATCTCCAGCAGAAGGTAGCCGATGAAGAATATCCCGGCCCCGAAGCCGAACACCGCCTCCGAGAAATGCAAGTCGGCCGTCATCGGCATCTTCGCAAATGCCACGTTGGCCCGGTCCAGGTAAGCGACGATGTAAAGCAAGAAGACAAACGGCAGAATGCGGCGGCGAATTCTTGCTGGAGTCCTGGTTGCCAGCGACAGCGTAGAAACAAGCGTTGGCATAGGCGCTTTCGAAGATGGCCTACCAGTCACGGGCGAAGCCGGCCGTCCAGCCGCCGTCCACGGTGATGACAGCGCCGGTAATATACGAGGCATCGGGCGATGCCAGGAACAGCGCAGCGGGGGCGATGTCCTCCGGCGTCGCCGGTCGCCCCAGTGGAATATGGCTCAGCAGGCTTTCCGCCAGGGCTTTCCTTTCCGGGTTGTAGAACAGGGTACGCGTACCCTCAGTCAGCGTTGATCCCGGGGCAATAGCGTTTACGCGGATGCCGAAGGGGCCCAGCTCCAGGGCGGCGGAGCGGCTGAAATTGATCACCCCCGCCTTGGCCGCAGCATAAGGGATCTGCCGCCGGATGGGAACCAACCCCATCACCGAAGCGATATTGATGATGTTTCCCGCCCGGCGAGCCACCATGCCCGGGGAGACGGCCCGGCAGCAATAGTAGAGGCTATTCAGGTCGACATTCAGTATGCGATGCCACTCGGCCTCATCAAATTCGTGGATGGGCCGACGATGCTCGGCCGCCGTGCCGATCCCGGCATTGTTCACCAGGATGTCGATGCGGCCGAAGCGCTGGTCCGCCTGCTCCACCATGCGCTGCACCTCTGCCCGGTTGCTCACGTCGGCGCGGAGGAACAGCGACTCCCGACCCAATTGCCGGATTTCTTCAGACGTCAATTCGCCCGTCTCGTGGATGTCATTCACGACTACGACGGCG
>JACQDG010000026.1 GCA_016201185.1 Acidobacteriota bacterium
ATCCGCGCCGCGGACATGAACAGGTCCGGCGCCAGGGCTCGGATGCGCCGCCGCGCTTCCTGGATCACTTCGAGCGTGGGAGAGCTCTCGTTGGACAGCAGCAGGGCGAATAGCGCCGGGCTGTTCCAGTCGCGCCGGAGCGTGCGCTCCAAGTTGCCGAGCCCGGTTTCGATGGTTTCGCGGCTCTGGCGGCGGAAGTCCAGCCACACCAGTCCCGACTCTTCGGTTACGAAGAGGCCCAGGCGGTTGGCCGTATCCACCACACGCTTGTTGTGCGGGTAGTGCACCAGCCGGATGAAATTGGCGCCCATGGCCTTGGTCATG
Source organism: Acidobacteriota bacterium (assembly GCA_016201185.1). Classification (GTDB taxonomy): domain Bacteria; phylum Acidobacteriota; class Terriglobia; order Bryobacterales; family JACQDG01; genus JACQDG01. The sequence continues at coordinate 325 of JACQDG010000026.1, forward strand.
CCCAGGTCCTGCTCGATCTGCGCCTGCGTCATGGTGTGGCCCTGGTCCTTCCAGATGTCGTGCCGGCAGACGCCGCGCAGCACCAGGGGCTTGCCGCTAAGCAGGAACTGGTTGCCATGAATCGCCAGATCGCGGAACCCGGTTTCAGCGGTGAACAGGTCTTCGCCGTTGGCCGAACGCAGCCGGACGCGCAGGGTGTATAGATTCGGATTCTCCGGTGACCAAAGCAGGGGTGAGGCCACCTCGAAACCGATCGATATCTTGGAGCCGCCGGCCTCGGTCGCGATGTCCCTGGCGGCCTGCGCCACCGGCGTGCCGCCGCGCATCAGCGCGGCCGTCAGTCGGCCCTGCGCTGCGGCCGAGCTTCTCACATAGACGTCCAGGTCGCAGCGAGCCGTGTCCAGCCCGGCGCTCAGTTTGTATTGGAGGTGCGCGTTCTCGATGTAAGGGTCGGACCGGGTCTCCAGGTGCACGTCGCGAATGATCCCGCCGCTGGCTTCCCACGCCCCGCTCGGTCCCAGCGGAACCTGCCAGTCCGTGACTTCCACTTCAATCTGGTTCCGGCCGGCGCGCACTTGGTCCGTCACGTCGAAGTCATAAGGCGTCCACGGGCCCATCGACCCGGCGCTCTTCCCGTTGACGCGCGCTTCGGCCCGGTGCGCGACGCCTTCAAAGCGCAGGAGCATCCTCTGATCGGGCTTCAAGGGGGCCAGCTCGATTTCCCGCCGCAGTCGCGCCGTTCCGATCGGGCGATAAGAGGATGGCACAGTGATCACGTCATGGAACCGGCTGCCGATCCAGCGCTCCCATGGCCCCGCCAGCTCCACCCGCGTTTGCGCGCTCAAACTCAATCCGCTCCATGCGGCGATGAGAATCCAGGCATGTCTTTTCATCTTTTCTTGATCTCCCGGTGCGCCCCGGCGCACTCAAAGCGGCTGTGGCGGGTGCCGCGATTCGAGGGACAGATAGTACTCGATCAATTCGTCGGCGATGCGTAAGTTGTAGCGGTCCCAGCAGTAGCCAGGATCGCGCATCGTGGCGTGCTGCAGTATCCCTTTGCGGACCAGCATGCGCTTGAAGAAGGCCACGGAATGAAATAGCTCCTGATTGCTGAAGACCAGCACGGGAATCAACTCGCGGAAAATCCGGACCGCCTTGTCCCGGTTCCCGCGGGCGTACGCACTGTAGATGGCGGCGTAAACCCTCACCATCGCGCTTTCCGGAACCATGGCATCCACGCCCCGGTCCAGGGCCTCGATGAGCTGGGGAACGGCCCATCCTCCCGAGATGTAGAAGTCGCTGCCCATCGCTTCCCGAACCATGGTGTATTTGGCCCCGGCCGGGACCGTCTCGATCTTCATCCCGGCCAGGGTCGGCAAATTGTCGCGGAGTCTGCGGATATATGTTATTTCGAGCCCGGGACCGTTCCACTGCAAGTCCTGAAGGATCAACGGAGCGGAGCTCGCCTCCACAATGGATTGGAAAAAGCCGAGGATTTCCCCGGGGCGATCGTAAAGCGGGCTGGGAATCGCAACCAGGTAAGCGGCGGCCTCAATCTTCTCGGCTAGCTTGGCAAAAGCCCGGCTTTCTTCGGGATTTCCAGAGGAAGCTCCCACCACAAACGGCACGCGATGACCGATGGCCTTGGCGCAAAAAGCAACCAGCTCCTCCCGCTCAGCGTTTGTGAGAGCGTGCACCTCGCTCGCGACCAGGGGCGCCGTCAGGCCGTTGACGCCGCCACGGATGGTGTCCTCTATCAGCCGTTGCAGGCTGTCGTAATCGATGTTCCCCTTTTCGTCGAAAGGGGTTTCTAGCAGGGAAACAATTCCTTTGGGAAGATCGGTGCTGCTTTTCAGGCTCACAGTCAGGCTCCTGTGCCTGAGGCGGTCAGCTCGTGCCAGAGGTCCAGCATGCGCGCGCACTCCTCCCTGCCTTCCGGGAAAACCGCCGGCCGCAGGATCAAGCGCGCCCCTGTTTCTTTCATCAAACCGGCTAAGCGCCGCAGATAGTGGGGCCATCCCTCGCCCTCTTCAGCGGCTACAGGACTGAAAAGCACGGTCCCCGTTTCCCCGCATTTCTGAAAAAGCCAGCGCGTGTCGTACATCGCGGGGTTGCCTAAATCGATGGCGCGCACCAGCGACGAAAGGCAGAGCCGCTCGAACAGAAACTCATGCTTGCCGCAGTAATGGACGAAGCAGCCGCCGAAAGGCGCGATGGAACGCTCCGTGTAAGGGAGGATGAATTCCTCCATCATCCGGGGAGAGACCATGGTGGCCGTATCCTCGCTGATGCGCACTCCGGCGTGCGGAAAATAAATCCCGTTTGGCGAGGCGTGGCCATGGATGAAGGAGTGGTTCGATTCGCACAGATAGGATTTCAAGATCCGCACCACGCGGCCGTGCAGGCCCAGCGTGATCTCCAGCAGCTCGTGAACCCACTCCGGCTCCTCTCGCAGATCGAGAAAGATTTGATCGCCATAGAGCAAATGAGCGAGGCTAAAGACACCCTGGGTATCGGGATGGTAGGCGGCCGTTTCCGCTTCGCCGCTGGCCCGGTGAACCTCGTAAAATTCCCGCGCCAGGCGCATGATTTTCGAGGATTCCAGGTCGGCCGAAGGGATGGCGCAGATGGCCTCCCGGCTGAGTGGCTTTCCCGGCCAGGGCATCTGGCCGTCCTGCACGGTGCATTCCTGCCCGACCATGGCGGGGATGAAGATGACCCCGAGATTGGGGCGCACCGTCGGTATCCCGTCGGTCGGCCAGCCCAGGGCCGCGCGCGCCCGGCGCATTTCGGCCTCCCACATGAGCGCCGGGTTCTCGAAGCGGTCCGCATAGCCTTCCGTGTCGTACTGCGGCATTTTCGAAGTGGGGATCAGGATCAAGGAAGGCCCTTCTCCGCGCCAGAACTTACGATGGGCCTCTATCTTCTCTTCGAGAATCGTCTTCGCCATGCGGACTCTCTTGCCGTTCCAGGGAAAGAGCTAACAGTGGGATGGGACCAGCAGGCCGGCCGCCAGCAGGTGCTGTCGGACGCGCTCGCGCTCTGCGCTGCCGAAACGCGCGAACGGTTCCGCCATGAAGTCGCCGCAAATCCCCATGAGGGAAACCGCGCATTTCAACCCTTTCAAGTAGCTGGAATCATGCCGGCCGATTTGATAAACGGTTGTGCTGATCTCCATCACGGTCTTCTGCAACCGGTGCACTTCTTCCAGGTTTCCGGCGCGCGCGGCTTTGTAAAGGTCGACGTAGAGCTGCGGATAGATGTTTGCGCCGCCGCACATTCCTCCGTGACCACCCAGTAACACCGCCTCAGCCATCAGTTCCTCCGGTCCAACCAGCAAAGTGAAGTCCTCCCGATCACTCAGCACCGTTTGCAGGGAATGGAAATACTTCATGTTGCAGGAGCTGTCTTTGAGGCCGATTACATTGGGGATTTGCGCGGCGCGGCGCACGGTATCAGGCTCAAAGGAGTGCCGGGTGTAAGCTGGAGCGTTGTAGAGAAAGACGGGAAGGGGCAGTTCCGCCACCAGATGCTCCAGGTAATCGAGCAGCTCCGTTTGAGCAGCGGCAAAATAGTATGGCGATGAAACCACTGCCGCCTGGGCCCCGGCCTCCTTCGCCTTCTCCGCCAGATCGACTGACTCGGCATAGGCAGTGTCCGTGATCCCCACCAGCACTGGGACCCGGCCCGCCACCTGACGGCAGGTGCAGTCAATCAGTTCCCTTCGCAACCGATAGCTCAGCC
>JACQDG010000421.1 GCA_016201185.1 Acidobacteriota bacterium
CCGCATTCGGTATGGATCGGGCAGGCGTTGCGGCAGGGGATGTTCTTGTCGAAGTACTCCTGGTCCGGGACCGTCACCCGATAGCGCATGGCGCCTCTCGCTCCGCTACTTGCCCTGCTGCTTCTGGAGTTTCTGGATCTCCTCGTCGCTCAAGGCCGGGAAGAAAGCTTTCGGGTTCCTAGCCTTGCGGTTGGTTTCGTCGTACAACACGAACTCGAAGATCTCTTTGCCTTGCTTCTCGCCGATCCCCGAGTTGGGCTTGTGCATCATGCGCTTGACGTAGCGCTCCCACTCCGCCCGGGTCATTGTGGTGTTGATGGGACGGGCGATGGTGTGACACTTCGAGCACTTGTCGGTAAAAAGCCTGTAGGCCTTTTGCATTTCCGGGGGATAAGCTGAAATATCTATCTTGTTGGGGCCTTTGTCCTGGGGCAGTTGCACTTTACTGGCGGTCTGCGCCCGCAGAAGAACACAGGCTCCCAGGAGAGTCAGAACGAAAGACACACGAATCCTGTTTATGTTGATCATGTCGTATCACCTCACCACATGAGTCGAAGGTCGACCTTCAGCAGCTTTCCCTTCTGTACCGCATTCGTCACCGGGTCGGCAACGCTTTCGTGGGTGTAGGCGGCGCGCACGATCACGTTGCCAAGCGGCGTCAGAGCTCTCTGGATACCCACGCCCCAGTCTTCGATGTGGGTCTTGTCGCCGTTGTCGATTTTCTGGTTGATTCGGTCATACCGCGCCATGACCGCGAATCCCCGTTGGAGGTAGTAATCGACCTCGGCGCGGAAGGCGTTGCTCTTGAATTTTCCCTTGGTCTGATCGACCGAGGCCCTCCAGTCATCGTCGCTTCTCAGGTACCCGCCCTGGACATCGAGCTTGTCGAAAAACAGGTAATTGCCGAAGACGCCGTTGCGCCGGATCGTCGGATAGAAGTTGAATTCGTCCGGTGTTCCCGCGTTCTGGATCTGGTTCTTGCGGCCATAGTAAGAGACGAACGAAATGCCTCCATCCGGCCCGAACCAGTAATCCGCGTCAAACCAGAAGTCCTTGCTGTTTTTCTTCGAGTCAAAAAGAATCGCCTCGCCGCTCTCGTCCACCCCGTTGGTGACTTTAGCGGATAATCCCAGTATCTGTTTGAAAAACGGCGTGGCGTAGGTGTAGCCCACGTCAACTCCGACGGGTCCCTGATCGAGAGAGAAATTGATGGGACTGGAGTTCAGCAGAACGGAGGAGGGCTCGTCAAAAAGATTGAACATCATGACAGCCCGGGTGCCCTCGCCTTCCTGCAAGAGCATCTGGCCGGCTTTCCCGAAGAAACTGCTGTTGGCGCGGCCGGCTGTATATCCAAAGGAGGCCTGGTGCAGACTGGCTTCGCCGTCTTCGGCGAATGCGAATTCGACGAAGTAGGAGAAATTGGTCTCGGGTACCGCGCCTCCGGCAAACAATAGGGCTTTATCGAAGTTAAAGCTGGAAGTCGAACTGGTGTCCTCCCCCCTTGTCTTCTCAACCGTGAAGCTGCCCTGACCAACCAGAGCCAGGGAGTTTGTGATGCTCCACTTAACGTCCTTGTCCAGTTCGGAGATCTTGGGAGCAGGTTTGGTCCCGTCCATCTCATCAGGCGGCATCCGGTAGCCCAGGCGCCGGAACATATAACCGGTCTTGTTCAGGGCGGGCGGAATGATGTGGCAGGTGTAGCACTTGACGTCGTACTTGCGAGCGAAAGCGGGGATCGCTTTTAGTGGCTGCGGATCAAGAAGGCAAAGGACGAACGCCGCAAGAACGGGAAAGACAAACGGTGTCCAGCTTTTTCTTTCATTTGGCATGATCGCTATGCTCCTTTCCGGGAACATTTCAGGGTTTGGCAGGCACGCTGCTTTCCAACCAGTCGGCCTTTTGTTTCCGACACTTAGAGATGGCTCTCGGGCGGATTTGTAGAATGGATTCCCCGCTTTAGCGGGGCTGCCTTACCAAGAGAGCGCGATCGCGTTACGGTGGGTATTGGGTCCGGGTGAGGTCTGGAGTTGCGGCGAAGCGGTGTGGAATCTATTCCACACTCTGTGGATCGCGGCCTCGTCTCAGCAGGGCGTAGAAGGTTTTCCGGTCCACCCCCGCTTCCCGGGCGCCGGCACTCAGGTTTCCGCCGCAACGGGCCAGCATCGCCCGGGCGTAGGAGAGCTCAAAATCCGCCAGGTGGCGCTCCCGCGCATCCTTCCAGGGGAGGCGGGAGAGTTCCTCGACCGACTCCACCGGGGCGGCCTCCTCCGCCAGGTGCTCGGGCTTCAGCACGCCGTCGGGGACCAGCGCCGTCAGCTTCTCCATCAAGTTTCGCAGTTGCCGGACATTGCCGGGCCACGGCTGCTTGAGGAGCGCTTCGTAGAATCCGGGAGAGGCCGTCAGGCTCTTGCCGTAGCGCCGGGAAAACCGCTCCAGAAAAAAATTGGCGAGGTAGGCAATGTCTTCTCGTCTCTCCCGCAGCGGAGGAATCTTCAACGTGATCACGCCCAGCCGGTAGTAAAGTTCTTCGCGGAAGGCGCCGGTCTTGATCTTGGCCGCCAGATCCTGGTTAGTGGCGCACAGGATGCGACAATCCACCTTGATCGGCTGCACGCCGCCCAGGCGCCGCAGTTCGCGCTCCTCCACGAAACGGAAGAGGCGCGTCTGCAGCTCCACGTTCAGGTCTCCGATCTCGTCCAGAAAAAGCGTACCGCCGTCGGAAGACTCTATGAGGCCCTTCTTGGTGCGCTCCGCACCCGTAAAGGCGCCGCGCTCGTAACCGAACAGCTCGCTCTCAATGAGCGAGCCCGGCAAGACGCTGGATTCCACGGGCACGAAGGAGCCGTCGTTGCGCCGGCTCTGATTGTGAATGAAGCGCGCCATGACCTCCTTACCGGCGCCACTTTCGCCCAGGATCAAGACTGTGGCATCGGTAACCGCCGCCCGCCGGGCGTTTTCGATTTGCTCAAGCATGGCGGGGCTCCGGCTCTCGAGGTGGTCTGTCTCTCCCAGAGCTTCCAGCCTTCCCCGCAGAGTCTCCACCTCCCGCTCCAGCTTGCGTTGCGCCAGGGCCCGCTCCACAGTGAGCAGCAATTCTTCCCGTTTGAAGGGCTTCTGCAGGTAATCGAAGGCCCCGTTGCGCATGGCGAGAACGGCGCCTTCCACCGTTCCGAAGGCGGTCAGAAAGACGATCGGCAGCGCGGGGTGCGTCTCGTGCAACCGCGCGAACACCTCCTCGCCGGACATCTCCGGCATCCGCACGTCCAGAAGCAGCAGGTCGGGCGGCGCGGCCAGGGCCCGTGCCAGACCCTCTTTGGGATCGGCGTAGGCTTCCACGGCGATATCGGCCGACCGCAGCATCCGCCGGATGTTCTCCCCCATCGCAGCTTCGTCGTCGATAACAATGACCCGATTCACTGGGCGCCGCCTCCGATAAACCAGTGGTACGGTTGCGACTTGGTGAAGCGAGCCGGCGGCATCTCAACCACGAAGCTCGAGCCGCCACCTTCCCGCGGCTCGTACCGCAACGCACCATCGTAAGTATTCATCAGACTGGCGGCCAGAAAGAGGCCGAGGCCCAGTCGTTCCCGCCCTGCGCTGTTCGATACGAAAGGCTCGAAAAGATGCTCCCGCAGTTTCTCGGGGACGCCCGGTCCGTTGTCCTCCACCCGGAGCACAGCCTTTGAGCCCGGCTGGCGGTAGGGCTCCAGCCGCACCCAGACGGCGCCGTCCGGCTGCGATTGCAGGGCCTGTAGCGCGTTGGTAACCAGGGAGCGAGTGATTTCGCTGACGACATGGGACGGAAGATTGACACGTGGGATTTCCGCCGCCTCGAGCACCAGCCGGACACCTTGCTTCTCGGCCGAGGGGCCCAGAGAGGCAATTACTTCCTGGAGGGCCTCGACGGGGATACAAGGCGTGAAGGTTTCTTCCCCGGGCTCGCGGCGCAGGGCTCGGAGCAGCGTCCCGGCGATATTCCCCATATAGCGCGTCTCTTTGAGCATCTGCTCCAGATCGGCGCACAGGTCGGCGTCTTGCTTGCGCTCCTCTAGCAGCACCTCGATGCGGCTCATCAGGATGGCCAGCGGATTGTTGAACTCATGCAGGAAGCCGGCCGTGAACCGGCCGAGCAGCGTGAGTTGGTGGGAGAGGCGGGCCTGGCGGTCCGCCGCCGACAACTCCTCGCGTAAACGTACAGTTCGGTAGCGAACCGTTTCCAGCTGGCCTTTCAGTTGCTCGGATTCTTCCTGGGCTCTTTTTGCCTGGAGGCGCAGGCTGATTTGCCGACGCCTGGAGATCAGGATCACCGGCAGAGGCGCTAGGACCAGGCCGGCGAGCAAAATGAGAAGAACAAAGGAGGAGGGCGCCAGCCACAGCAGTATTCCACATATTGGCAATGTCCAGAGACCACCAAGATAATGCAGGCTGCCGCGCCATCCCTTCCAGCCGGTCGGAACCGCCGTTCCAGCCTCTTCAACGTCGTTTCGCGCGCTCCTCCCTAACACTTGGACCCTTCTCTCCACGACTCTCAATCTAACAAGCGAAACCTGTCGCGGCAAGGACCACCTTGGGAGGCTGACACGTAGAGTTGGGGCAGAAAAATTACGTGACCCGCATAAACACTAAGCCCATTGCGGACGAAATCCTGCACCCGCCGGATCGCGGTCGCGAAATCCCTTCTCGCTCGCGACGAGGAGCATCGAACTGGATTGGTTGGGGTCCCGCTGCTTAGTCTGCCGGGAGGTGCAGCTTGCAGCGGCACGTCCACAAGTGGCTCTGTTTGTCTCTGAGGAAAGCGCGTTCGTCTTACCGCACAGCAGGCTCGGTGCCCGGTATACGCGGCCGCTTGGAGCCGGGCTTTTTGTTCAAATGAAAGCCGGGGTCAGCCATGTAGGCGAGCATGTGCTGGTCGGTGATCGCACGTCGCAATGGTGGTTGCTTCGCTGGGTCAAGGCTTTCCAGTTCGGCCCGCAGCGCCCGCAAACATAGGACCGGGCCCTCCTGCATATGCATGTGGTGTTTGAGAAACAGGGCCATGTCCGTGCTCACTACGAAGACTTGGGTCTCTTCTCCGTGTGCGACCCTGTGAAAAATGTATTCCCGGACATTCTCCACTTGCTCGAACCCGACATACAAGCAAAACCACTCTGGGCCACCGCCGAGGCATGAAAAAAGACTTCTTGCCCGTTCTCAGCGCGGATGAAGCCAAAGTTCCTTTCCGAGATCAGCTTCTTGATCGTTCCAGTCATGGGTAAAGACCCGCTTTCTTAGAATTGGTTGATCTCAGCAAGGCCGCCGAACTGGCGATGAAGGGATCAGCTATTCTCTAGCATAGAACAATTCCAGGCGCCGAGCAATCTTTCACGCAAGTCGGCTCGGGGGAAAGCAGATAGGCCGCAGGTGGAAGCGCCGCGCGATCAGCCTTCAAAGAACACGGCATCCTTCTCCAGAACGTGGCGCGTGATGAAGTCGCCGATTTCCTTATCCTGGTCTTGCTCGTCCGGAGGGGTTTCGGATGAGGCGGGCTCGGGCGGCTCGTTTGGGGCAGCTTTGGGTTCTTCCGACATGCTGCATCTTATTGTAACAGGCCGGGAGACACAATCGGGGGCAAGGCGCCCGGACGTCGATACTACTTGTGGGAAACAATCACCTGCTGGAACGACGGCGGCAGCGGATGAAGCTCGCTGCGGCTGAAGCCCGCGCTGCGGAACATCCGGTCAAACTCCGAGAAAGTATAGGCATCGCCCTGGGCCGTGGTCCCCAGCATCATCATGCTGCAGGTGGCGGCCGGAGGGGGCGAAACGCGGTCCTCGTTGGGAACAAATTCCAGCGTCACCGCCCGGCCGCCGGGGGCGAGCGCCGCGTGCACTTTGCGCAGCAGCTTTTCGCAGGTGGCGATGTCGAAATGGTGGAGGAAATTCGTCAGCAGCGCCAGGTCGTAGCCGCTGCCAAAGTCGGCCTCGAACGCGCTTCCCGGGATAGTGCTGTAGCGGTGGTCCAAGCCCGCTTTTTGGGCGTTTTCCTTAGCCACCTCCAAAACGTTGGGCCAGTCGAGAGCTACGATCGCAGCGTTGGGATTGTGCTTTGCGAGGGTGATGCCGAACAGCCCATGGCCTGCCGCAATATCCAGCACCTTCCATTTCCCGGCGGATCGAGCGCCCAGCAATTCAGCCATCGCTTGGGAAGGAAGGGTGGTCACGGGCGCCACGCTGCGGGCGAACTCCACCCACACGGGATGCTCCGGCTCCATGGTTCCCTTTTCGCTGATCACCGTTCCGCCTTTGCGGACAATGGCTGCTACGTCTTTGTATCCCTCAGTGAGGGTCGGCGAAAGAAGGAACTTGATGGAGGAGCCGAGATAGGCCGGTGAGCGCCGGTCCAGGAAAAACGCGGAATCCGTCGTCAGTCCGTAGCGGTTTCCTTCCTTGGTCAGGAACCCGATCACCACCAGGTAGTCGCAAAGGATGCGCATGCCTCGCTCAGAAGTCTGGCAGCGCCGGGCCAGTTCGGCGGCCGTCGCGTTTCCTTCCCCGATGGCAGTGAAGACCTCCAGTTCGATCGCCGCCTTCAGCGACGCCGTCCTCTGGTAGGCGTTGATCGTTTCAAAGAAAAGCGCCGGTGAAGGCAGTTGGGCTTGTGCCGTTGCAGTCACGATTTCCCTCCGAGCGAAAATTCCAGTGCTTACTTTATAGATAATGCCCGCGACCAGGTTTTGTCAAATGGGGCGCCGGCCGAGATGGTACAATCCTCTCGCCCGTGCGCCGCGATCCGGAAGAGTTCGGTGAGGAGGAACTGGAGCTGTTCTACATCGCCGGCCGGCTGCAGGAGGCGAAGAAAATCGAAGCCATTCTGGACGGCCAGGGGATCGACTACGCGATCCAGGTGGAGCATTACCGGGCCGGGGTGATTTTCGCTTCCGTGCGGGCCGGGGCTTTCTTCTATGCGCTGCCCGCGGAGGCCGCCCGCTCCCGCGAAACTCTGAAACGGCTCGGCTACAAAGTGCAAGAGCCGCTGCCCTAGCGGCGGCTGTTACCGAGCCGCGATCGTGAGGGAGCGGGCCCCCAGCGTCTCTTCTACCAGCGCCGCCAAAGCCCGGATGAACGCCGGCGAATCGTTCAACCCCGGCATCATCTCGAACTGCTCGATGCCGCAGCGGGCCGCCTTCTCCCGCGCCGCGATGTTGATCTCGCTGAGGGTCTCCACATGGTCGGAGACGAAGGCGATGGGGACTACCAGCAGATGCTTCGTTCCGCCCGCCGCCAGCTCCGCGATGGTTCTGTCCAGAGACGGCTCGAGCCAGCGCGCCCCGCCGACCTTGCTCTGGTAGCAGAGGCGCGCCGGCAGCGGCCAGCCGCCCCTTTCGCGTACCAGCCTGACGGTCGCCTCGATGTGCTGCTGGTACGGGTCGCCGGCCTGGATAACGCTCACCGGCACGTTGTGCGCGCTGAAGACCAGGCGGACCTGCCCGGGCTGCGCGAAGCGGCTGAGTGTATTGTTAATTCCCTCTACCATCGCGTCCAGGTAGCCCGGGTGCTCATAGAAGTGTCGGATCACCCCCGCCGGAACGCCGGCCAGCCGTCTGCCCTTCACCCGTCGCTCCCACTCCTTCAGGCTGCTGCCTGTGGTAGTCGAGGAGTTTTGCGGATAGAGCGGCAGCAGGACCAGCTCCTCAACACGCTCCGCTTCCAGTCGCCGGATCGCTTCATCGGTCAAGGGATGCCAATAGCGCATGGCGACCACGACGCGGGCATCGAAGGCTCGCCGCAGTTCCCCCTCGAGCGCCTCTGCTTGGCGCTGGGTCAGTTCGCGGAGGGGTGATCGACCACCGATCTCGGCGTAGTGGTGGCGCACTTTTTTGGCGCGGTTGGCGGCGATCAGCCGGGCCAGCGGCTGGCGGGCGAGGCGCGCCAGCGGAAAGTCGATGATGTCCGGATCCGAGAACAGGTTGTAAAGGAACGGCTCGATCGCCTCCAGCGAGTCCGGCCCGCCGAGCTGGAACAACACGACTCCGATCCGTCTGAATCCCACCCGCCCCTCTACAATCCAGCCAGGATATGATTGTAGCGCAGAGCCTCGTGCCGTTCGCGCCCGCGCCTTCGGCGGCTCCGGCTTTTCACCCTGGACCACACATTGACTTACCGCTACAAAGGGCCTACGATAGACGCCCAACGGAGGCCTAACCTCCATGACTGGCCGGGTGCTGGGACACTACCGGATCCTCGAGAAGATCGGCAGCGGGGGCATGGGGGTGGTTTATCGGGCCCGCGACGAACGTCTGGAACGTGATGTCGCCTTGAAGGTGTTGCCCGCGGGCACGCTGGCCGACGAAGCCACACGCAGGCGCTTTCGCAAGGAAGCACTGGCCCTTTCCCAGTTGAACCATCCCAACATTGCTACCGTTCATGACTTCGACACGCAGGAGGGCGTGGACTTCCTGGTGATGGAGCACATTCCCGGGGTCACGTTAGCGGAAAAGATTGTGGCGAAGCCCCTGTCCGAGAAAGAGACAATCAGGCTGGCAACTCAGCTGGCGCAAGGATTAGTGGCGGCGCACGCCGAGGGCGTGGTGCATCACGATTTGAAACCCGGTAATTTGCGGGTCACCCCAGACGGCCGGCTGAAGATTCTCGATTTCGGTCTGGCGAAGCTGTTCCGGCCCGCGAGCGAGACGGCAGTGACGGAATCTTTGACCGAGGCTTGGAACGCGAAAGGGGCCAGTGGGGGAACGCTGCCCTACATGGCGCCGGAGCAATTAAGGGGCGAGGAGACAGACGCTCGAACCGACATCTACGCCGCCGGAACCGTGCTGTATGAGATGGCCACCGGCAGACGTCCCTTTCCCCAGACCCAGGGGCCCCAATTGATTGCCGCCATCTTGCAACAAGCGCCCACCGCGCCCCGCAGACTCGATCGTTCGATCTCGCCGGCGCTGGAGAACGTCATTCTGAAAGCCCTGGATAAGGAGCCGGAGCGCCGGTATCAATCGGCGAAGGAGTTGGTGGTGGATCTGCAGCGGCTGAGCGTACCAGCGCCACTGATAGCGGCTCCGCATTCACATCGTTTGATGCGATGGACCCGATGGGCCTTTGTCGCAGCACTCGCCGTATCGCTGGCTCTGGTGGTGGCCACGGTACCCGCAGTACGAGAGCCGCTGCTGGCCTGGGTGGGCTTAGGCCTTATTCCCGGGCCCAAAAACCTGGTGGTACTCCCATTCCAGGCCATCGGAGGTGGCACCCAGAACCAGGCCTACTGCGACGGGCTGACCGAGACCCTGACCGCCAAGCTTGCGAAGCTGACCACCGCGCACAAGTTACAGGTGGCCTCGGCCAGCGAGGTGCGGGGGCGCCGCGTGACCAGCCCGGATCAGGCACACAAGGAACTAGGGGTAAATCTGGCCTTGACGGGGAGTTTCTATTATTCAGGGAAGATGGTACGAATCAATTACTCTCTCGTTGACGCGAAGACCCTCCGGCAACTGGACGCGGACACTATTACCCTCCCAGAATCCGACACCTTTGCGGTTCAAGACCGGGTGGCGGAAGGAGTGTTGCAGATGTTGAAAGTGGAACTGAACCCGCATGAGCGCCGGGTCCTGGCGAGCCATGGCACTCAGGTGCCATTGGCCAACGATTATTACCTTGCGGGGCGCGGCTACTTGCAATACTACGACAAGCTCGAGAACATCGAGAACGCCATCACTGTTTTCGAGCGGGCTTTGAGCCTCGATCCTAATTATGCCCTGGCCTATGCCGGCCTGGGCGAAGCCCAGTGGAAGAAATACGAGAGGAGCAAGGAGACGAAATGGGTCGAGACCGCCCGGCAGGCGTGCGAACGGGCCCTGAGCTTGGATGCGAAACTAGCCGCCGCCCATATCTGCCTTGGAATGCTCTACAAAGGCAGAGGGCAGTACGAAAAAGCGATCGTAGAATTTCGGGACGCTCTCGAAGAGGAGCCGACCAACGACGACGCCTACCGAGGGCTGGCCAACGCCGAAGAGAACCTGGGAAAGTTGGATGAGGCCGAAAAGACTTATCGCCGGGCCATCGAACTGCGTCCTTACTATTGGGCCGGCTATAGCTGGTTGGGCGCGTTCTTTATCAGCCATGGCCGCTATAAGGAAGCTGTCGAACAGTTCGAACAGGTAGTGGCGCTGACGCCCGACAACAGCTACGCTTACAGCAACCTGGGTGGAGCTTGCTTTTATGTGGGGCGGTACGATGAGGCGATTGCTGCGTTTCGAAAGGCCATCGAACTCCATCCTGCCGGTGTATATGAAGCCTACTCGAACCTGGGAACCACTTATATTGCCCTGCGTCGGTTCGAGGAGGCGGTTCGGGTGTTGGAAGAGGCGCTCAGGCTTGGCAAGCTGGACTACCGCGTCTGCGGAAACCTGGCGGAAGCATATTATTGGGCGCCCGGGAAACGAGCCCAGTCCCTCGAAATGTACGCGCGAGCCATCCGTCTAGCCCAGGAACAATTGCAGATTAACCCCCTGGATGGCGATGCGCAGATCCTGCTGGCCAGTTACTACGCCATGCTGGGCCGCAAGACGGAGGCCTTCGACCATATGAAGCGCGCCCTGCATTTGCAGCCGGACAACCCTGAGTTTCTGGCGCACGCGGCTGTCGTTCACAACCAGTTTGGGGAGCGGGCAGCCGCTTTAGCCTGGCTAGAAAAGGCGGTCGCTCGAGGCCACTCGCCCGCGCAGCTCCTTACCGTCATAGAACTGGACAATTTGCGCGCGGAGCCCAAGTTTCAGGCACTCATCGGGCCTAAGTAATGCGACATAGGCAAATTTTCAAGCAGAAGGAGAAAAAATGGCTGAGAAAACGATCGACCTCGACCCTTTCATTGCTGACCGCAATGCCCCGGACCCCAGGGTCACCGTTTCGGTGAAAGACCAGGAGACGGTGACGTGGTTTGCCAATCAGGATTTCAAGATTCTTGGCGCTCGCCCGGAACCAGACGACCCAGGAAAGCCCGATAATCCGTTTCATCGGCCCTTTCCCTTCGATGCCAGGTTAGGCACTGGAAACAAGTTTCGAGCAAACTCCGGACCTGCTTTGTCTGAGGCCGCCGAGTCGGGTGGCAAGGTGTACAAGATTCGTTTTCAGGTGGCGGGAACAGTGCCGGGAACAAAGAGGGTGGTTGACCCCCATATTATTATCGTTCCATAGTGGAACCTCACTGATGGACGAAAAAGCGGGCCCATCGCTCGATTCCTCTCCACTGGTCCGTCGTCCCACAACCACATGGGACCGCGAGACCAAGGAACTGATAAGAGACTAACTCAGGTCGATGCGCTTGGAAGATGTGTCGATGGCCGTAATGTGGAACGAGCGCACCTGGCCGACCTGGAGCACTTCGCGGGCCTCCGGCTTCGCGGGCAAATCTCGATTCCAGGCTGCCGCAAGCTGCTCCCCGAAGCTGCCGATGGCGGCCGGCTGCGTCTCGCCGCTCAGCCGGCAGATTCCCACCACACCCTCGCCCAGTTCCACGCGGGCCACGCCATTCTCCACGCGCGTGACGCGTCCAGTTACCTCGTCGCCCGCCTTGTGCTCGCTGAGGTACTCGTCGGTGGAATCCGGCTCGAGCTGTTTCATGCCCAGCTTGATCTTCTTCTTCTCCCGATCGAACTCCAGCACCACGGCCCGGATGCGTTGGTTGGGCTTGAGCACTTCGTTGGGATGATTCAACCGCCGCTCAGAAGTGATATCGGAGATGTGCAGCAGAGCTTCGACGCCATCGGCCAGCTCCACAAAGGCGCCGAACTTTTGCAGGCTGCGCACCGTGCCTTCCACCACCTTGCCCACGCCGAAGCGCTCCGCAGCCTCCGCCCAGGGGTCGCCAAGGGCCTGCTTCAGGCCCAGGGCAATGCGGCGCTCGGCAGGATGGATGCTGAGCACGACTGCTTCCACCAGGTCACCCGGCTTCACCAGGTCGCGCGGGTGGCGGATGCGTCTGGCCCACGACATTTCCGAGACGTGCACCAGGCCCTCCACTGCCGGCTCGATTTCGACAAAGGCGCCGAAGTCCATTACCTTGGTGACCGTGCCGTGCACGCGAGCGCCGGTTTGGAGCTTCTCGGCCGCCACGGTCCAGGGGTCGGGTGTCAATTGCTTAATGCCTAGCGAAAGGCGCGGCTTGTCACGGTCGATCTGGAGGATCTTCACCTCCACTTCCTCGCCCGGTGAAACGACCGACTTGGGATCGCTGACCCGCGCCCAGGACATGTCGGAAACATGCAGCAAGCCCTCGACGCCGCCCAGGTCCACGAAGGCCCCGAACTCGGTAAGGCTGCGCACCGTGCCACGAACGATGTCACCTTCTTTCAGGCGTTCGAGAACCGCTTTCCGCGCCGCGTGGGCTTCTTCTTCCAGCACCACGCGACGGTCCACGATGACGTTCTCGTCGTCGACGTCCAGTTGAATGATCCGGCAGCGAATCTCTTCCCCGACCAGCTTTTCCAGATCGGCCGTTTCCCGGCAGCCGCTGCGGGAGGCGGGCAGGAAGGCGCGCACGCCGATATCGACATTCAGGCCGCCCTTGGTCGTGCCGGAGACTCGCCCGGCAATGATTTCCTTGCCGGCGAAGGCGCGCTCGATGGCGGTCCAGTCGCGCGGACGGCCGGCGGCCAGCGGCGAAAGCAGCAGATAGCCTTCCGCGTCGCGGCCGCTGATCGTCACCTGGATTTCATCGCCGGGCTGGACTCGCAGCGCGCCATCGGGGCCGCGCAGGTCGGCGGCGGGGATC
>JACQDG010000419.1 GCA_016201185.1 Acidobacteriota bacterium
CGAGCGGCGCAGCACGTGAAGCGCCCAGGCGCTGTCTTTGCCGCCGCTCCAGGACAACAGGACTTTCTTCAAAGGGCTTTCTTTCAAGACAAGCGGCTCAGAATTTGAAGAAGATTTTCCGCTGATACAGCCAGTAGCACAAGTACCACATCACCAGGACAACCGTGGTGGCCTGGGCGACGGGGGCCAGCTCGCCGAGGAACGTGTAGCGGAAGGTGAATACGCCCACGGCGCGGTCCAGCCAGCCGGAAAGCACGATCGACAGCGAATAAATGAAGATGGAGTTTATCCCCACGACCACCAGAGGAAAGACCGGCTTGCGGTAGCCGCGGATGTCCACCAGCCAGTAGAAGAATAGGAGCATGAGTAATACCCAGCCGGTCGAGAACAGGGTGAAGGAGGCCGTCCACAGCCGCTTGACCATGGGGTTGAACGGCGTCAAAGCCCAGCCGAAGAGGAAGCAGGCGGCAGCGGCCGAGGCGAGGACTTTGACGCGGTGGGCGTGGCTGTCGTCACGGCGCAGCAGCATCCCGGTCCAGACGCCGAACAAGGTGGTGACCGTGCTGCTGATGAAGTTGATGGTGACGTAGTAGCCGGAATAGTTGCGACCCAAGAGAAACTGGTCGATGGCGGCGCCGACATTGCCGGCCTTGGAAAAAGGACCGTCGGGGCCGGGGAACAGGACGAATAGCGCCCAGTGGCCCGCCAGCAGCAGAAAAGCGGCGAGGGCCTGCCAGCGGAAGCGCATCTGGAAGATCAGGAAGCTCAAGAAATAGGTGAAGGCAATCTGGGAAAGGACATTGATCATCTGGAAGTGGAGCCGGCCGTCGGAAACGCTCATGAGCACCTGGCTCCACAGGAGCAACATGAGGGCGCGCCAGGCGACGTGGCGGAAAACCCGACCGGAGGAGGACCCTTCGGCCATGCGGCGGGCGAACGCGAAGGGCATGGCCACGCCGACCATGAACATGAAGGCGGGCTGGATGAGGTCCCAGAAGACCATGCCGGTCCAGGGCACGTGCTCGAACTGGTTGGCGATGGCGGCGAAGGCGCGGTTCTGGCTTTTGGCGAGGGCGTGCCAGCCGAAGCCGTTCGCCGCCAGGATGATCATGATGAAGCCGCGAAAAGCGTCAAGGGAAACGAGGCGGCCGACAGGGGGCTTGCCGGGCGGCCGGGGAGGAGGGCCGGGCGGCGCGATTTCTTCCAGGCGATCAATATCAACGGGGGAACCCGGGTGGGCGGCGGTCGCCATGGCTCCTCCTTACCGCAATCTAGAGAGGAGTCTGAGTGTATCACGCTCGAAGATTCAAAGTCTTACTGCGCTATCACCGAGGCGGGGAAGTAGGCTCTGTAGGTAGCCCTCACCTTTAAATCGATGGGGGCGTAACGAAGATCGACCGCGTTCTGTTCGTCCCGGATCACCTGGCCCGAGAACGTGCTCAATTCAATGACCTACGGCGACCAGCAGAGCTGCGGCAACCACGATTTGATCGAGGAGCAGAGGCGATCCCCGCGCGTCCGGCAGGCGCCCGCCCAGCCAGCAGCCGAGGGCCAGCGCCAGCAGGGTGACCGAGATCAGCGCCGACCACACGTAGAGATTCGCTCCGAAATACGGCGACAGGAACCGGGTGCCGAGAATATCCAGAACAAGGACGGCGGCGCCGGAAAGAAACACCGTAAGAAAAAGGGTGCTGCGCATTCCCACGCCGCCGAATCTTCCTGGGGCCAACACTAACACAGAAGCCGGGGAAAGGGTAAAGCACCAGGGGTTATAATGCGCCCATGGCAGCGGAACTGGCGGCGCAGTTCGGGTTCAGCCTGGCGAAGGCGGGCTTGCTCCGGCGGACATGAACCTCACCGACTTGTTTGACCTTTCTTTCGTCGAGCGGCGGGATTCGGTGGCGCTCGAATTTCTGGGGCGGAGCTGGACTTTCGGCGAGATCGACGCCCGCAGCAACCGGATGGCGCATCTCCTGCTGGAGCGCGGCCTGAGGCCCGGTGACCGGCTCTGTGTCTACTTGGCCAACTGCGTCGAGATGATTGACCTCTACCTGGCGTGCGTGAAGTTAGGCGTGATTTTTGTTCCTATCAACGTGCTTTACCGCGAACGAGAGATCGCGCACATCGTTTCGGACGCCGAGCCCCGGGCGGTGGTGGCGGCTGGGGAATTGACGTGCGGCGTTGAAGTCTGGCGGGGCGAGGAGATGGCCCGGCGGGCGGTGGGGTTGCCAGCGGAACGGCCCGCGGGCAGCGCCCTCGACGGCGATGCTCCAGCGGCGATCGTTTACACCTCCGGGACGACCGGCAAATCGAAAGGCGCGATTCTCACCCACAACAATTTTGCCGCCAACGCTCTGAACCTGCTGGCCTGCTGGCAGATTTCAAGCGCCGACCGCCTCTTGCTGGCGCTGCCACTGTTTCATGTCCACGGCTTGGGCAACGGCCTGCACACCTGGCTGATCAGCGGGTGCCGGATGCGCCTCGTGGAGCGCTTCGAGCGTGAAACGGCGGCGGAGGCCTTTCTTGATTTCCACTCCACACTGTTTTTCGGCGTGCCGACGATATATGTGCGGCTGCTCGAAACACCGGCGGACGCGGCGCGGCAAATCGGCCAGGGAATGCGGCTGTTTGTGTCCGGCTCGGCGCCGCTAGCGGCCCAGGTGCTCGAGGAATTCGAGGCCCGCTTCGGCCACCGCATCCTGGAGCGGTACGGGATGACCGAGACCCTCATGAATACCAGCAATCCCTATGTAGGGGAGCGCCGGGGGGGAACAGTGGGCCTGCCCCTGCCCGGCGTCTCCGTGCGGCTGCTGGAGGAAGGCGGCAAGCCGGTGGCCGACGGACAGACGGGCGAACTTTATATCAAGGGGCCGAACGTCTTTGCCGGCTACTGGCGGAACGAAGAAGCGACTCGCGCCGCTTTTGTCGACGGCTACTTCCGCACAGGCGACCTAGCCGCGCAGTCCCCGGACGGCTATTTCACCTTGCAAGGGCGCCGCAGCGACCTCATCATTTCGGGTGGCTTCAATATCTATCCACGCGAGATCGAGGAATTCCTGCTGGAGCAGGATGAGGTGGTGGAAGCGGCGGTAGTGGGCATGCCGGACAAGGTGCGCGGAGAGGCGCCTGTGGCCTTTATCGTGTCGCGAAGCTCGTTCGATCCCGCTGTGCTCGAGGCCCGGTGCCGCGAAAAGCTGGCGTCGTTCAAGGTGCCGCTGGCCTTCGTGCGCGTCGACCGGCTGCCGCGCACGGCGCTGGGCAAAGTGCAAAAGCACCTGCTGCCGGGGCGGCTCCCGGAAACGTAGTCTCA
>JACQDG010000438.1 GCA_016201185.1 Acidobacteriota bacterium
GGTGGCCGGCGCATTTCGCGCTCATTCGCGGCTGCTTACACCGGCGATTTCTCGAGCAGCTTCTTCACCACCTCGTCCGGGCAGCCGTTAAACTCCGCGAGCGACGTATTGCCGATGTACCCAAGGTCCTCTATACCCGCTTTGCTCGAATAGAAGGCGTCCACCGTCCAGGCCCGCATCCAGGCGAAGAACTCCACGCCCGGCGCCGTCTCTGGGGTTGCCTGGCTCCGGGAGGCGATCCGGTCGAGCATCTCTTTTTGCTGTTCCCGGGTGCCATCGAGGAAGGATTTTCCGTGCAGAGCCTTCATGTGGTGGTCCAGCCACGCGAGCCCGCCCGAAAAGGCCGCCTGCAGCTTCTCGTCCGTGGCGGCCATGAAGTCGATGAATTCCGCCGTGCCGGCCTCGATGCCGCCCCCGGAGTGCTCGTCGCGAGGGATGATCCACTGTGAGAGTGCCTGAAGGGTCTTGAACTCGTGTTCATTGAAATAACGCCGCTTGAAGTCGGCTGCGGGCTTGGCCGGGCCCGCCGCCGCATGATGGGCCGCGTGTTCCTTCCCGGCCAGTTGCGGCCGCGCGGCGCCCGTCGTCACGGTGAGTGCGATCTGGTATAAGGCCTCGCGTCGGGTGGTCGACATGTCAGAGATTTCCTTTCTTCGCCTGGTCCAGGATGTAATCGGAAGTCCGCCAGGAGAGGGCGAGAATCGTGAGCGTCGGATTCTTGTCCGGGTTGCCCACGAACGGCCCGCCGTCGGCCACAAACAGGTTCTTTACCTCGTGGGCCTGGCAGTACTTGTTCAGGACGGAAGTCTTGGGATCGTCCCCCATGCGCGTGCAGCCGATCTCGTGGATGATCGAGCCTCCAGGGTTGATTTCGGAGCCCAGGCTGAACTCGTGTCCCTCGCCACGCCGACCGGCGCGCCCTTTGTAGGGCCTGGGCAGCGGTTTCCCGCCCATGGCAGTGATGATCTCCTCGAAGGTCTGGCGCATGTGGCGGGCCATCTTCAGCTCCGGCTCGCCCCATTGCCAGTGGAACCGCAGCACCGGGATGCCGAAACGGTCCACCACGTTGGGATCGATCTCGCAATAGCATTTCTCGTTCGGGATCATCTCCCCGCGTCCGGCAAAGCCGACGCCGATCCCGTAGTCGGCGCGCAGGGCCTGCTTGAGTTGTGCGCCGTAACCTTCGTGTCGGGCCGCCGCGCCGCGGAACATCCCCGCTCTCGGCATGCCAGGCCCGCCGCCGAACTCGATGTGATAGCCGCGCGGGAAGTCCGGCTTGCGGTCCTTTTCATACAGCCACCAGGGCGTGTAAAGATGCATGCCGCCGATCCCGTCGTGGTTGTGCGGCGGCAAGCCGGAGAGTTGCGGCAGAACGCCGCCCACCTCCGCCCCCACCGTGTCGGTCAGATACCGGCCCACCGTCCCGCTGCCGTTCGCCAGTCCGTTCGGAAAGCGCGAGGATTTCGAGTTGAGCAGCAGTCGCGCCGATTCGCAGGCGCTCGCCGCCAGCACCACGGCGCGGCAGCGCACTTGCCGCTCGGCTCGGGTGTTGGTATCCACGTAGGAGACGGCAGTCACCTTACCTTCGCCGTTGGTCACCACCTCCCGCGCCATGGCGTTTGTAAGCAAGGTCAGCCGGCCGGATTTCAGCGCCGGAAAAATCAGCACCTGGCTCGAAGAAAAATTGGACGCCGTCACGCAGCCCCGCCCGCATTGCCCGCAATAGTGGCAGGCCGCCCGGCCGTTCAGTGGACGGGTGATAATCGCCATGCGCGCCGGAATGCACGGGATCCGCAGCTTGTCGCAGGCCCGCTGGATCAACACTTCCACACAGCGCGGCTTGGGCGGCGGCAGGAAGATGCCGTCCGGGGCGGTGGGAATCCCTTCCTTAGTGCCGAAGACGCCGATGAACGCCTCCGTCTTGTCGTAATACGGCGCCACGTCCTCGTAGGTGATGGGCCAGTCGAACCCGTAGCCGTCGGTTGAATAGGGCTTGAAATAGTACGGTGCATAGCGCAGCGAGATGCGGCCCCAGTGGTTGGTGCGGCCTCCCACAATGCGCGACCGGAACCAGTAGAATTCCTCACCTTCCGCTACCGTGTAAGGCTCGCCGTCAATCTCGGTAAAAAGATTGGGCGCGGCGAAGCCGGCGCGTCCCTGGGGCAGCCGCAGGCCGCGGTGCTCGAACTGGTAGGGCCAGGCATGCTCGTAATAATCCTTCGCGGGGTTGAGCGGGCCGCCCGCCTCCAGCACGGCCACTTTTAGGCCACCGTCCGCAAGCACCTTAGCGGCCATGCCCCTGCCGGCCCCCGATCCTACTATTACGACATCATATACTTCCGGGCTACGGATGATTTGCATAGCGGTGGGCATTCTCCTCGCCGAAGTCCCCTATTATACTGACTGGCATGAACCCAGTCACACGACGCCAATTCCTGCTGGGAGCGGCTTGCGTTCCAGCTCTGGCCCAGAGCAAGCTCCCGCTCGACGAATTCCAGCCGCGCAGCATGCTGGCGACCGCGGAGCACCCTGTGACGCGCGCTCGCTTCCCGGTGATCGATGTTCACACCCACCTGATCGGCTTTCCCCGCGGCCGCGGGATCGCCCAGGAGCAGGTAGCGCAGATCTTGCGCTGGATGGATGAGCTGAACATCGAGACGGTTCTCAACCTCACGGGCGGCGCCGGCGAGAACCTGCGGCGCAACATTGCCGAGCTTCAGGAGAGACACAAAGGCCGCATACTCGTGGCCACCGAGCCTTCTTACGACAGAATCCGCGAGTCCGGCTACCCCGCTTGGCAGGCCGACGAGCTGAAACGAGCACGCGAGGCCGGGGCGCGCGGATTGAAAATCCTCAAGTACCTGGGACTCGGCCTGCGCGAGCAGATCACCTCCGGACCGCTAGTGAAAGTGGACGACCCCCGCTTCGATCCCATGTGGGAAGCCGCCGGCGCCCTGAAGTTGCCGGTCTTCATCCACACCGCCGATCCGGACGCCTTCTTCACCCCCATCGACAGCTTCAACGAGCGCTGGGAGGAGTTGGCCCATCACCCCGACTGGTCCTTTTATGGAAAGGATTTCCCGCCCAAGCCCGAGCTGCTGGAGGCGCGGAACCGCGTGATCGCCCGCCATCCGAAGACCCAGTTCGTCTGCCTTCACGTGGCCAATCATCCGGCGAATCTGGCCGAGGTCGCTTCCTGGCTCGACCAGTACCGCAACATGAGCGTGGAAATCGGCGCCCGCCTGGGCGAGCTCGGCCGCCAGCCCCGCGGCTCTCGTCAGTTTTTCGAGCGCTTCCAGGATCGCATTCTCTTCGGCACCGACGCCACCCCCAACGGCGCCGAAGTCCCCCAGCAGGATCTCAAGCCGGCCATGTACCAGTGTTATTTCCGCTTCCTCGAGACGCTCGATGAGTATTTCGACTACTCGCCGGCCGCGGTGCCTCCGCAGGGCCGCTGGCGCATCTACGGCATCGGCCTGCCTGAGGAAATTCTGAAGAA
>JACQDG010000027.1 GCA_016201185.1 Acidobacteriota bacterium
AATCCCCGCCGTCCGGGTCGGTGTGGACAATTTCCACTCCGTAGACATCGCCGATCCTGGGCTTATGCCAGGCGGGATCGCTCACTCCAAGCGTCGGCGCCATCTTTACCCGCGCCTCCAGTATAAAATCGCCCTTGCTTCTTCCCCAGGGATCCATGGTAATAGCGTAGTCTACCGCGCCAGCCGGCATAGGCTCCTCGATATAGGTCTTGCCCGGGGCTCCATGGCGCCACCAGGCGCCGTACGGTGGCTTTCGGGCGTCGATGACAAGACAGAAAGCGTTGTCTCCCTGGCCGAACGACTCGGAAATGTCGTCTTTTGGCGCTTCGATGAACCAGGCAATCGCGTCCTTGAAATACCACCGCTTGTCTTCGTGGGCGGGATCGGTGACGTCGTTGACGTTGTCGTGAACCTCGGCCCCCAGGTAAAGGTATTCATCGTCCCAGGCCATGTAGTAGCGGGCGTTCAAGTCGTCTTCGGGGGCCGGCTCGTTGCCGTGGTCAGTGAGCCGGTTGATCCTCGGGTCGAACCACGGGGCTTGCTGCACCCGGTAAATATCCCAAACGCCATCGGTGAAAGCCACGTGCTTCCACTCAGAAAGGTTGCCGTCGATCACGGGCGGCTTTTCCAGGCGCGGCGCCCGAATCTCCGCGGTGGTCGAGCGCCGGCATCCCGACAGCGCCAGCAGCAACAAGAACCCTGCCGTTAATTGCGGCATGACCGGCTTCACACTTCGCCTCCCAGCGGCTATACTTTACAAAAAGGACCGGCAATGGACAAGAAACGGCGTTTCCGGATCTGGCTTGCGGGACCTGCGGCGTTGGCCGTTTCCCTGGCGGGCGCCGTGGCGCAGGCTCCGGAAGCCCCGCCGAATCTGCCTCCGGCGGTCCGCACTCCTGTTGATTTCGCGCGCGACGTCGCCCCGATCTTCCAGAAAAACTGCTACGGCTGCCACGGCCCGGCCCAGCAGATGAACGGCCTCCGCCTGGACCAGAAGGAAGCGGCCTTGAAGGGCGGCAATTCCGGTCCCGTCATCCTCCCCGGCAGTAGCGAGCAGAGCAAGCTGATTCTGCGGGTCTCGAGCACCCAGAGCGGATTCCGGATGCCGGCCATCGGCGCGCCTCTGACGCCGGCAGAGATCGGCATTTTGCGCGCGTGGATCGACCAGGAAGCCTCGTGGGGGGCGGGCTCGGTTGCCGCTGCTGCCTCCAGCCCGCCGGCCAGGCAGCCCGCTCTCGGGCACTGGTCGTTTCAGCCGATTCGGCTTCCTGTGCAGCCGGCGGTTCGCCATCAGGAGCGGGTCCGCAACCCGATCGACGCTTTTGTCGTGGCTCGCCTGGAGGCCGAGGGCATCGAGCCGTCCCCGGAAGCCGACAAGGTGACGCTGCTCCGGCGGCTCAGCTTCGACTTGACCGGCCTGCCGCCCACCTTGCAGGAAGTGCGAGATTTTCTGGAGGACAAGAGCCCGAACGCGTACGAGCGGGCGGTCGATCGCCTGCTCCAATCACCGCATTACGGCGAAAAGTGGGCGCGGCAATGGCTGGACCTGGCCCGCTATGCCGACAGCGACGGCTACGAAAAGGACCTGTCCCGCCCGTACGCCTGGCGCTGGCGTCAATGGGTGATTGAAGCGCTCAACCGGGACATGCCGTTCGACCAGTTCACCGTCGCGCAAATCGCCGGCGACCTTCTGCCCGGCGCAACGGTGGAGCAGAAAGTGGCCACTGGTTTCCACCGCAACTCGCTGAAGAATCGCGAAGCGGGCGTGAACCGGCAAGAGGCTCGATTCGAGGAAGTAATTGACCGGACCAACACGACCGGAACCGTCTGGCTGGGCCTCACCGTGGGCTGCGCCCAGTGCCACGACCACAAGTTCGATCCCATCGCCCAGAAGGATTACTACCGGCTCTTCGCCTTCTTCAACAGCGCCGAAGAAGCGGACATCGACGCGCCGCTGCCGGGTGAGATGGGGCCTTATTTGCGCGCTCGTCCCCAATATGAAGCAAAGAGACGCGCCCTGCTCGAGGAAAACGATATTCCCGATCTGCAGGCGAAATGGGAGGCCAAGATCGTGGAGGCGATGGACAACCCCGGCAAGAGCCTCGATTGGGATTTTTCCGTCACATCTCTGCGGGCCATGCTCGACCATGCCGACCGGCTCCTCCGCAAAGGTCCTGAAAAGCGAACGCCAAAAGAGAACGAGCGCGTCACGGAATATTTCGTCGCCGACCCTGGTCCCGAGGTCGCCAAAGACAAGCCGACTCTGGAGATGATAAGGAAGGTTCGCGAACAACTGAAGGAACTGAACCGCACCTTCCCCGCCCTCACCCAGGCAAACGCCATCGCCGAGAGCCCGGAGCCGGTCAAGACTTATGTAGCTGTCCGCGGCGACTACCGGCAGAAGGGCCTGGAAGTGCAGCCCGGCACTCTGTCATTCCTGCCGCCGATGCCGGTGACCGGCGAGCCGCCTCGTCTGCGGCTGGCCCGTTGGCTGGTCAGCCGGGAAAACCCGCTGACGGCCCGCGTGGTGGTCAACCGCATGTGGCAGGAGTTTTTCGGCGCCGGCCTGGTGCGAACCTCGGAAGATTTCGGGACGCAGGGCGAGAGGTCGACGCATCCGGAGCTGCTCGACTTGCTGGCCTCGACGTTCATGGACCGCGGCTGGAGCATGAAGCAAATGCACAGGCTGATCGTCACCTCCTCGACCTACCGCCAGTCGTCACGGACGCGCGAGGACCTGAAAGACAAGGACCCGGACAACCGGCTCTTGGCGCGGCAGTCGCGGCTGCGACTGCCGGCCGAGGAAGTTCGCGACGCCGCGCTGGCAGCCAGCGGCCTGCTTTACCCCGCTGTAGGAGGCAAGAGCGTCCGGCCCGCGCAGCCGGAAAGCGTTTCCAAGCTGACCTACGCCAACGGGGCGCCTTGGGAGGAAACCGAGGGACCGGAGCGCTATCGCCGTGGCCTCTACGTTCACTACCAGCGCACCTCGCCTTATCCCCAACTGGTGAACTTCGACGAGCCGGATTCCGTGACCAGTTGCACGCGGCGGCGGCGGTCGAACACCCCACTTCAGGCGCTAAACCTGCTCAACGATCCGGTGTTTGTCGAGGCGGCTCAAGCTTTGGCTGTAAGGGTCCTCGAGGAGGCGCCGGCGAATTGGAACGATCGCCTCGAACATGCCTTCCAACTATGCCTGAGCCGCAAGCCGGATGCCAGCGAGAAAGCCCGGCTGGCGAAGTTTTTCGAGCAGCAGGAAAAAATATTCGAAAAGGCCCGCGACTCTGCGCGGCTGGCGACGCCGAATGCCGCGCCGGGCGTCGCGCCGGCGGAAACAGCCTCGCTGGTTATGGTAAGCCGGGCATTGATGAACGTTGATGAATTCATTACGAGGGAGTGATTGGCATGAATTGGGAACAGTTTCGACAGATCCAGACCCGAAGGGACTTCTTCCGCCAGTGCGCGGGAGGCGTGGGCATTCTCGCGCTGGCCGACCTGCTGACGGCCGACGGCCTGACGGCGGCCGGCAGTCTCCCCAAGATCAATCCGCTGGCGCCGCGCCAGCCTCATTTTCCTCCCAAGGCGAAGCACGTCATCTTCATGTTCATGGAAGGAGGGCCCAGCCAGTTCGAGCTGTTCGATGAAAAGCCCGCCCTCCAGAAATACCACGGCCATTCTTTACCGCCTTCCCTCACCAAGGATTTGAAGCTCGCCTTCATCAAGCCCACCGCGGCCGTCATGGCCAGCTCCTTCAAGTTCCAGCGCCATGGCAAATGTGGCACGGAGTTTTCCGAGCTGTTGCCGCACCTGGGTTCCTGCGCGGACGACATCTGCCTCATCCGTTCCATGCACACCGACGCCTTCAACCACCACCCGGGGCAACTCCTGCTTTTCACGGGCTTCATACAATTCGGGCGGCCGACGATGGGCGCCTGGGCCCTTTACGGGCTGGGAAGCGAATCGGAAGACCTCCCAGGGTTCGTCGTACTTACCTCGGGAAAGGGCACCAGCGGGGGCGCCAGCAACTTTGCAAGCGGCTTTCTTCCCTCCTACTATCAAGGCACGGTCTTGCGCAACAGCGGCGATCCTATTCTCTATCTTTCCGACCCTCCGGGAATCAGCCGGGAATCCCAGCGGGCGACCATGGACTTCCTGCGAGACATCAATGCCGCGCACTTCGATAGCACCGGCGACGTGGAAGTGGCCTCGCGGATCGCTTCCTACGAGCTGGCGTTCCGGATGCAAATGGCCGCTCCGGAATTACTGGACTTTTCCAAGGAGCCGGCCGGCATCCGCGAAATGTACGGGATTGACAGCGACGATGCGGAGGTCCGGCAGTTCGCCTCCAACTGCCTGCTCGCTCGGAGGCTGGTGGAGCGTGGCGTGCGCTTCATCCTGATGATGGATGCCAGTTGGGACGACCACACCGAGCTGAACAAGAAACTTCCCAAGCGCTGCGCCAAGATCGACCAGCCTACGGCGGCGTTAATCAAAGACCTCAAGCAGCGAGGCCTGCTCGATGAGACTCTCTTGGTGTGGGGCGGCGAATTCGGGCGCACGCCGATGGTCGAGATCCGCAAGCCCGAGGACGCCGACAACGCCGGGCGCGACCACCATCCCAACGCTTACAGCATGTGGATGGCCGGCGGCGGCATCAAGGGAGGCCAGGTGGTAGGCAAGACCGACGATCTTTGCCTCAACATCGTCGAAGACCCCATCCACGTTCACGATTTGCAGGCCACGCTTCTCCAGTGCCTGGGCTTCGACCACACCCGCCTGACGTACAAGTACATGGGGCGCGAATTCCGGCTGACCGATGTGTCGGGCAGGGTAGCGGAAAAGCTGCTCGCGTAGCGGCGCTCCGTCAGGATCGCGATCTTTGGTAGTGGGTTTCACCGAAGCGCCAAAATAAACTCTGCCGCGCGCCGAGTGAATTCTGGCGTCACCCACCGTGGTGGACTTCGCTGGATGCTCGTCTTGCCGTGGAAGCCCCCGAACACCTTTCGCATTTCTGGCGCCAGCCTGTGGAGAGGGCGGCCGCTTCTGTCCGTTCCCACCGAGCTAATCCTTACCGCCTTCTTCAGCAACCGGCTGTTCGCGTTGCCCTTTACGAGAACCAGACGATCCTTCTGGTCTTCGAAGACTTCGCGATGCATAACATGGAAGTTTTTCTTGAACATTCCGACCAATTCCGCTGGGCTGAAGTCAGTGGCGAGACCCGCCCGCACGACCTCGAAATACCCGATAATGTACAAAGCTGGCGGGTTATCGAAGCCCCAACCGTTGAGGCCCCCGTAGAACACTAACAGGTCGCCTTCGCTGAGCCGGCGCAATGACGCCTTGGGAGGCGTCGGATCACCGTACGTGAATGTCGCAAACTCAGGATCGAAGTGGATGGATTGGCCGAAAAACCTCTCGCGGCGAGCCTCAGGGAAGTAATCGACCAATCTTCGCCCCCCTCTGCCGCGAGTGTTTCCGTACGTCCTCTTGTCACGTACCCTGGGGAACGAGGCTTGGCTCGCCGGAATTGGAATGTATTCAAACGAGCCGTCCCTGAAGAGAGGCCCGTGAATTCCCCCACAACCCGTGTCTATACCGACCCTCAGCAAGACGACTTGCATCCCTTGCTTCCTTTCGATTTGTCCATAGGCTTCATGCGCGGTTCCCCGTGTTTCCCAGTCTTGTGGGCCTCGATCCACTTAACAAACCCGCCGATATCTCGAAAATCGCATCGAAATCCAGGGCCTTTCTTTTCGAGACCGAGCTTAAGGAACTTTTCAGGAATATCAATGGCGTTCGCTCCGAAGTAGTAGAAGTGCCGCGAGATGAGAGCGAATTGTTCGTACCGTTCAAAATTGTTGACGGGCCGTTTGTTGTTCCCCTGTGGACTGTTCTCCAGGCGCTTCTTTGCGAATCGAGGGTCGGCGTAGTACTCCTCACGCGTAAGTTTTTCATCCACTCGCATTGCATAAATGAGCTTCCCGTGGCCGGCGCTCTTTTGCAGGTTCGCCCCGCCGGTACCTATGACCCAGTCTCCCACTCTCGCCAATTCTTCAACATTCCTGGGCTTCCCAGGAGAACAGCGGAATTTGCACCCGCGAAGGGTGCACACACCGAAATATGGGTTGAGCGCCCGCCCAGTATCATGATCAACAACATAGGAGTAAAGCTTCATAAGACGCCTCCTCGGCCGCTGGATAATCCGAGTCTACAACACGCTCGGCTGTAGAGTCGGCAAATCGGAAACTCACCCACTACCCGACCTTTTGATGCCTTGACATCAATTTCTTCCACAGCTATGATGTCGTTATGCGAACTACGCTCACCCTGGATCCCGATGTGGCCCAGAAGCTGAAGTCCCGAATGATGGAGCGAAAGGCGCCGTTCAAACAGGTGATCAACGATGCCCTCCGGCGGGGTCTGACCGCTGCGCCTCCGCCCGTGAGGGAACGACCCTTTCGCGTTGTGCCCCACTCCTTCGGCTTTCGACCCGGCGTCGATGTCAGCAAGCTGAATCAGTTGCTGGACGAGCTGGAAGCGCAGGAGTTTGCCGCCAAGATGAAGGCCAGGAGAAAGCGCCGGTGATCGTTCCGGACGTTAATATCCTGATTCACGCCTACGACGCCGACTTCGGCCGGCACCCAGCCGCCAGAGCGTGGTGGGAAGACGTCATGCGGCTGGCGCGCCCCATCGGAATGCCCTGGGCCACCAGCCTCGGTTTCATCCGCATTGTGACAAACCGCAGCGTGGTGGCCAGGCCCCTGCCGGTTCGCGAGGCCGTTCGCATTGTGCGCGGCTGGCTCGAACAACCGGCCGTCCGGGTCCTGGTCCCCGGCGAACGGCACGGTGAGATCGTGTTCCATCTCCTGGAAGAGCTCGGCGCCGCCGGGAACCTTACCACCGACGCGCATTTGGCGGCTCTCGCCATTGAATATCGCGCCGAGATTGCTTCAACGGACACGGACTTCGCGCGATTCCCCGGAGTGCGCTGGTTTAACCCGTTGTCGTTGGGAAAGCGGGCCCGTTGAAGCAGAACTTGACGGAGTGGAAGCTGGGGCCTCTAGGCCAGCAGCCCCGGCACGATGTTTCCGTGGACGTCCGTCAAACGGAAATCCCTGCCCTGGAAGCGGTAGGTCAGCTTGGTATGATCGAACCCCAGTAAATGCAGGATGGTCGCGTGCAGGTCGTGCACGTGGACCTTGTCCTTCGCCACGTTGAAGCCGAGGTCGTCGCTCTCCCCGAACGCGATGCCCGGCTTGACGCCACCGCCGGCCAGCCACATGGTGAAGGCGTTGGGGTGGTGGTCGCGGCCGTCCCGGCTGTCGTCCCCGCCCTGGACCATCGGCGTTCGCCCGAACTCTCCGCCCCAGATGACCAGCGTGGAGTCGAGCATGCCGCGCTGCTTCAGGTCTTCTATCAGGGCCGCGCAGGCGCGGTCCGTGTCCACGCAGTTCTGCGTGATATCCTTCACCAGGTTGCCGTGCTGGTCCCAGGCCTCGTGAAACAGTTGCACGAACCGGACGCCCCGCTCCACCAGCCGCCGGGCCATCAGGCAGTTATTCGCGAAAGACGGCTTGCCCGGCTCGGCGCCGTACATCTCCAGAATGCGGTTCGGCTCGCGCGTCAGGTCCATCAGCTCCGGGGCGCTGGTTTGCATGCGGAACGCCATCTCGAAGGAATTGATGCGCGTCGCGATCTCCGGATCGCCCACCACGTCCAGCCGCATCTGGTTCAGGCGGCGGACGGTGTCGAGCGAGTCGCGCTGCAGCTCCGGGTCCACGCCGCGCGGATTCGAAAGGTACAGGACCGGGTCGCCGCTCCCCCGGAACTGCACGCCCTGGTAGACGGTCGGCAAGAA
>JACQDG010000431.1 GCA_016201185.1 Acidobacteriota bacterium
AGGACATGGATCGCATCCTGTCGCTCACCGGTCCGGATTGGCGGCAAGAATCAGCGATCGGCCTGGCCTGCCTTCTGGATGTTGGAGTATACATGGGGTGCCAGCTTTTGCGCGACTCTGACGCGGTCAGCATGGCCAGTTCGTTGGAATTGCGCGTCCCGCTGGTCGATCTGCGCGTGGCCGAATTTTCGCGTTCCTGCCCGGACAGCCTCAAACTGCGAAGTGACGGCGGCCCCGGACCTGAATACGGGCAGAGCGGCGCCAAGAGAGTTCTCATTGACGCTTTGCGGGATATCCTGCCCCCCGGCTTCACAAGCCGCCCGAAAAAGGGTTTTGCGCTTCCCCACGATCATTGGGCGCAGCACGAACTGGCGCCGCTGGTGGAGGAAACCTGCTCGCATCGTGCCGTAGCTGCCAGAGGCCTTCTCGAAGCTGACGCTATCAGGGAACTGGCTTCGAAACATTCGAATGGACGGGGCTGGAGCGCTTGGCCCCACGCCTGGTCCCTGATGATCCTGGAGCTTTGGTGCCGGTCTGCGCTGGACGGGACAACAGCCCGAGCAAATCAGGCTCTCGAAGCGCACGCTTTTCGATAACAGTTCAGCCCCTCGATCGCCTGTTTGCGATGTTTCACTTCCCCGACAGGCATAGCAGGCAGTCCCCGGCGGAAGCCTGCCGTGGGGGGCGTGGTATCATCTCTCTATGCTTGAGCCTTGGCGGTCCAACATTTCCGGATACTCCCGGCTCCTCCTCGCCAAGCTGTTTCCTCGCGACTACTCGAAGGAGCTCGCAAAAACGGCGCACTGTCCTCCCCTGCTGGGTATTGAAACTACCAATATCTGCAACGCCGACTGCGTTTTTTGCGCCTACCAGTACATGGAAAGACCCAAGATCATCATGGATTTCGATCTTTACAGGAAGATTGTCGATGATTACGCGGAGTGCGGGGGCCGCAATGTAGGCTTGGCGGTCACGGTTGGAGATCCCTTGCTTGACCCACGGCTGCTTGACCGGATCGCCTACGGAAGATCCCGCGGCATGCAAGGCTTTGGCTTCTTCACCAATGGTATCTTGCTGCACAAATTCGCTCAGAAGGCGCTGCTGACCTCCGGGCTGGCCGCCCTGCATATCTCTCTGGCTGGTTTTGACCGGGAAACTTACAAGAAGATCTACCGCGTGGATATTTATCATCGCGTCATTGACAACACGGTTAAACTCGCCGAGGTGAATAATCTGCTCGGCCGGCCCGTTAAAATCACAGTCTCGGTTCGAAGCTCCCTTCCGATTCGCCAGCTCATCAAGACGGAAGACTACCGGCGCTTAAGGTCCCTAGGCGTCCCCGTGGAATTTGCGATCCGCTACGACAGCTGGTCTGGCAAGATCCGGCCTGAGGATCTGCAGGGTGTCATGAGAATGCGGCCCCTCCCTCAAAAGAAGCAACCTTGCGGGGCCCTCTGGTTCGGTGCTACCGTGCATGCCGACGGCGCTTTCACGGTCTGTGGCTGCCGCGACCTGGATGGCACGAGTGAGTTGACGCTTGGAAACCTGAAGGAGCAAAGCCTCCATGATTTGTGGACTTCCGAAAAACTTCAGCATATCAAGCGCCATTTCACAACTGTTTTGCCGGACATCTGTGTCGACTGTACTCAATACTCGCCGGTTTCCATTCTTAACTCGTGGCATTTCTCTCTGATCCGCGACATTCGGCCGCTGGCTGTTGCTTGCCCTGAACACGCGTGATGGCGTGTCCTTCTGTCTGGGCCGTCGTACTGAACTGCAACGGCGCGAGCTGGCTGAAACGCTGTCTGGGATCTCTGCTGGCGTGCTCCTATCCCCGCTTACAGTTGCTAATGGTCGATAACGCTTCCACCGACGGCAGCGTGGCGCTGGCACGACGGATTTCCTCCCGGATCGAAGTCATCGAAAACAACTCCAACTTGGGATTCTGCGCTGGCAATAACGCCGCCATCGACTACGCGCTCCAGAGGGGTGCTGACTATGTTGCCCTGCTCAACAACGATACCTATGCCGAACCCGACTGGCTGGACCGCCTGGTCGAAGTCGGGGAAGCCCATCCCCAGGTCGGCATCCTCGGCCCCGTACAGCTCGTTTTCGACGGCGATCAGTTCAACAGTTGGACGACCAGCGCCCTTGCCCATCTGCTGAAGGCGCTGGAAAGGGATGAATCGGGCGCCTGGCTTCCCGTTGAATGGGTGGAGGGCTCTTGCCTTGTGGCCAAGCGGCGAGTCTTGGAGCGGATCGGCCGGCTCGATCCAATCTTTTTTATCTTCTTTGAGGAAATCGACCTTTGTCGTCGCGCTCGGGCGGCGGGCTTCCAGGTGGCGATCGTCCCCTCAAGTCGGATTCATCATCACCGGGGAGGATATTTCGCGCAACCGCGGCTTTCCCGCCGCCGTGATTTCCTCCGTCTGCGGAATTCCATCATCTACAACTCGACAGACCCCCGGCTGTCTCTCCTCGGCAACCTCCAGGGCCTGCTGCTGAACGATGCCGTGCATTTCAAGGACGCGTTGCTGAAAAGCAGGAACCCGGCGGTCTGGCTGTGGGCCAACTGCTCCCTCCTGAGCCTCCTCCCGGCTCTCTACCGCAAGTGGCGCGCGGATCGCGAGATGCTTCAACAAACGAAATGAGCGCCCGCGTTCGTTCGCTGATCACTGGCGGGGCCGGGTTTATCGCTTCCCATGTGGCCCGCCATTGTCTGGCCCTAGGCCACGAAGTGGTTGTCCTGGATGATCTCTCCGGCGGCTTCGCCGACCAGGTTCCGGAAGCCGCGTGCTTCGTAAAGAGCTCGGTCCTCGATTCCGTCCTGGTGCGTCGCCTGTTCGAGGAGTACAGGTTCCATTATGTCTATCATCTGGCGGCCTATGCGGCGGAGGGACTGTCGCATTTCATCCGGCGCTTCAACTATGACACCAACCTGATCGGCAGTGTGAACCTGATCAATGAGGCGGTGAAACATAACGTGAAATGCTTCGTTTTCGCCTCCTCGATAGCGGTTTACGGCCATAACCAGTTGCCCATGGACGAGAGCATGACGCCGCAGCCCGAAGACCCTTACGGTATCAGCAAGTACGCCGTCGAGCTGGACCTTCGCGCCGCGTACAAAATGTTTGGGCTGAGCTACATCATCTTCCGGCCTCACAACGTTTACGGCGAGCACCAAAACATCGGGGATCCCTACCGCAATGTCATCGGCATTTTCATGAACCAGATTTTTCAAGGCCGGCCGCTGACGATCTTCGGCGACGGACTCCAGACCCGGGCGTTTAGCTACATCGACGACGTCGCCCCTGCTATAGCGCGCAGCGTCCACGTTCCCGCGGCCTATAATGAGGTCATCAACATCGGGGCTGATGAGCCTCACACGATCAAACACGTTGCTGAAACGGTGGCGAAGGCCCTTGGCGCTGCGCCCGAGTTTGAATTTTTTCCGCCGCGCAACGAGGTCGAGCACGCTTTTTCCAACCACGAGAAGGCCCGGCGAATCTTAGGAACCGCGGCAGCCATCAGGCTGGAGGAGGGAGTGGCCCGCATGGCCGCCTGGGTGCGCCGCACCGGAATCCGCGCCAGCGCTCCCTTTGAGAATATTGAGGTGCGCAAGAACATGCCGCCGTCGTGGGAGCGGCTGGACTGAGATGACCGGCGCCTCGCTGACCCGATCTGAATTCCGTGGCCCCCCCGCCGAGTGGGACCGGCTTTGCGGCCAATTTGCGGATTTCACGCTTACTCAGTCCTACGCGTGGGGCGAGGGGCGGCGGGCCGACGGCTGGAGGGTGAGAAGGGACCAGTGGTGGGACGACCGGGGCCGGTTGGTGGCGCTGGCTACCGTGCTCCAGAAACGTATCTATGGTTTTGGCTTGACCTACATCAGCCGAGGTCCGCTAGTGCTGCAACAGCGGTTTTCGCCAGCGGAGGCGGAAGGACATTGGCAAGCCTGCATGTCCTGTTACCGCAAAGCGCTCCGATGGGGGCGGATTCTGCTTTGTTATGTTTATCAGAGCTCGGCTCAGATCAGCCCAGTCACCATTCGGAACTCCGGTCTGCACCCGCTTTTTCCTCCTACAGGAGAATATGCTTTCTCCTCTGTGGTGACCCTGGATTTCCGCGATGCCTTGCTGCAAGGGGCCTCCTCCGATTGGCGCAAACTGTTCCGCAAATCGGAAGCGTCGCTGGCCGCCGTGAAAGAATCCACCGACGTCCGGGATTTTCTGAGGGCCCGGCAACTTGTCGCCCGGCTGGAGAAGAGCAAGGGGTTTACCACTACGTTGACCGAACCCTTGTTGCGTTCCATGGTCGCAAACTCCCGGCTTTTCTACTTGGAAAACGGGTCCGGCGAGATCACCGCAGCCTTGCTGGTTGCGATCGCCGGCAACCGCGCGGCGCGGCTGATGGCCGGCGTCGATCCGGACCAGGTTCGCAGCCAACCCGGCATCGGGCGAGTCTTGGAGGTGGCTGCTTCGCGCTGGGTCTTCGAGCAGGCCGTTGCATGGTACGACCTGGAAGGGCTCAACCCTTATAATCGCGGCGTCTTCAATTTCAAGGTCGGGATGAGGGGAGCGCTGTTTTCCCCAGCGGGGATGCATGCCTGTTCCCGTCCTGCCCTCTTGGCGAAGCTCTGCGGGCTCTGGAAGCAACGTTGTTGGATGCTGCCGCTTTACATCTGGCGGACATCCAAAGTGTACTTCTGGCAGCTCGCCCGCCAGCGTCTTGGCGGACGTTTCCTTGTTCTGTCACGCCTGAGGATCTACTCGCTAGATTTGGAACACAACCCTGCCGTAGAGGCGCGACCTGGCTTCAGCGTGTCGTGTCTGGACCGCTTCGATCCTGAGGATTTTGAGTACCGTCTTTCGACAGTGCGCGAACTGTGGGGTCCATGCCAGGACCTGCGGCCAGAGTTCAAAGAGTGTTATGTGCTGCTGGGCAGTCACGGCTACGCGGTGGGCTACGGCTTTCTGCATTGGGGTCGCGCCGAATTGCCTGAAATCTCCACTGTTTTGCCGCTCGAGGGGAAAGATGTCTACATTTCCAATTGCTATCTCATTCCCGAGTTCCGAGGCCAGAGACTTTATCCCTATCTGCTCCAACAGATTTGCGCTCATGCCCGAAGGCGCGGGGCGAGGGTGGCTAGGATCGCGGTGAATCCTGCAAACCGGGTTTCGGTACGGGGAATTGAGGGCGCCGGCTTCGTGCTCGAGAAGGAAGCATCCTGTCTGCGGCTTGCAGGTCGGCAGAGATTGCGGTGGCAGGAGCCCCCGCTAGCCCCAACGGTCCATGCCTGACCGGCGGTTCCCGCAGAAATGGAAGGAGGCTTTCGCGCAATGGCATTACCGGTCGGTGGGGCGTCATGAAAAGCCGCGAGGCGGGCGCATTCTCTGCTACCACAACGTCAGCCCGGACGAAGCATCGTCCTTTGCCGCGCAACTGGACTTCCTCTGCGCCGAATATGACGCGCTGCCGCTTTCGCGGTTCTTATCTTCTTTAGGAACCGCAAGTGCCCGGCCGCCTCTCGCCATCACGTTCGACGACGGCTATCGTGACAATTATGAGGTTGCGTTTCCCCTGCTGCGTCGGGCCGGCGTGAGCGCCGCTTTCTTTGTTGTATCCGGAGTTCGCGCCCAGACTGCCGCCGAGCGCGCGGCCGCTCCGGAGCCCGAAACCGGCGGCTGGTCGCCGCGCCTCTTTATGACCTGGGAAGAGCTTCGCGAGATGGTGAA
>JACQDG010000439.1 GCA_016201185.1 Acidobacteriota bacterium
CTTCTTCTCTTCCTTCTTCTCTTCCTTCTTCTTCTTGGCGCCCTTCTTCTTGGTCTCCTTCTTGGCCTCTTCCTTCTTTTCCTGCGCGCTGACGGTGGGGACCGCCAGTGAGAGGGCCACAGCGATAACCGGGACCATCAGTAAGCTGAAAAGTCTCTTCATGTCTTGTCTCCTTGGAATTTACCTGGAGCTACCAGGCAAGGTCAGTTTGTCAAAGGGAGATGAAGCCTGAATGAAACAAACATTAAAAAACGTTCATCTTTCTCCTGGCAGGGGTTGGGAAGGGGAAAATCCAGTGTATGGCGCTCAAACGACGTCCTTTAATGCACTTACTTCAGCAGGTGGTGGCCGTTGGAATCCTCGCGGCGGCCGGCGGCCCGGCGGGCCCGGAGCCGGGGTGGGAGGAGAAGTTGCGGCGGATACCGCAGCCGGAGCGGGTCCGGGAATACCTGCGGTTCATGTCGGAGGAGCCGCATCACGCTGGCTCGGCTGGGGGCCGGCGGGTGGCGGACTACATCCTGAAGAAATACCGGGAGTGGGGCCTCGAGGCGCAGATCGAGGAGTTTGAGACCCTCCTGCCCACGCCTGTGGAACGGTCGCTGGAGCTCATGGAACCGGAGAAGTTCACAGCCGGGCTGAAGGAGCCGGCTATCGCCGAGGACAAGGATTCCTCAGACGAGGGCCAGTTGCCGACTTTTAATGCCTATTCGCCCGACGGCGACGTTGCAGCTCAGGTGGTCTACGTGAATTTCGGCATGCCGGAGGACTACGATCGGCTGGAAAAGATGGGCGTCGACGTAAAGGGCAAGATAGTGCCGGTCCGCTACGGCGGGGGCTGGCGCGGCATCAAGCCCAAGATGGCTCACGAGCACGGGGCGATCGGGTGCTTGATCTACTCCGACCCACGCGAGGACGGGTACTACCGGGGGGACACCTATCCTCGCGGCCCCTTCCGGCCGGCACAGGGGGTGCAGCGGGGCAGCACGCTGGACATGCCTCTGTATTCGGGCGACCCGCTGACGCCCGGATGGGCCTCGGAAAAAGGCGCGCAAAGGCTGGACCGGGCTGAGGCGAAGAGCCTGCCCAAGGTTCCCGTGCTGCCCATTTCCTACGCCGACGCTCAGCCGATCCTGAGGAACCTGGCCGGACCAGTGGCGCCGGAGGAGTGGCGGGGCGCTCTGCCGGTGACCTATCACGTAGGCCCCGGCCCGGCTAAGGTCCGCCTGAAGGTTTCCTTCGACTGGCAGATCCGGCCCCTCTACGACGTGGTCGCCCGCATTCGTGGGGCCGAATTCCCAGATGAGTGGGTGATATACGGTAACCACCACGATGCCTGGGTAAACGGCGCCGACGATCCGCTCAGCGGCAACGCTTCCTTG
This sequence comes from Acidobacteriota bacterium, assembly GCA_016201185.1. Classification (GTDB taxonomy): domain Bacteria; phylum Acidobacteriota; class Terriglobia; order Bryobacterales; family JACQDG01; genus JACQDG01. Next base: position 1,380 of record JACQDG010000439.1, read on the forward strand.
ATGGAAACGGCGCGGGCGCTGGCAGAGCTGCAGAAACAAGGTTGGAAGCCGAAGCGAACCATTCTTCTGGCCAACTGGGACGCTGAGGAGTGGGGGCTGATCGGCTCGAGCGAGTGGGGAGAGAAGCACGCCGAGGAATTGCAAGAAAAGGCTGTGGTCTACGTCAATTCCGACTCGAACGCCAGGGGCATTCTCGGCGCCTCCGGTTCGCACACTCTGGAACGGCTGCTGAATGACGTGGCCCGGGACATCCCCGACCCGGAAAGCGGGCTATCGCTGTGGGAGAAGATGCGCGCCGACCGGCTCGAGTCGGCCAAGACCGAGGAGGAAAAGAAAAAAATAACCGACCGGGCAGACCTGCGCATCGGGCCGCTGGGCGCCGGCTCGGACTATGTCGTATTCGTAAGTCACCTGGGGGTGGCCAGCCTGAACCTGGGATTCTCGGGCAAGCAAGGCGGCGGGGTGTACCACTCCATTTACGACACCTACGCCTGGTATTCCCGGTTTGCCGACCCGGACTTTGTGTACGGCCGCGCGCTCTCGCTGGTGACCGGGACGCTGCTGCTGCGCCTGGCCGATTCCCCGCTGCTACCGTTTGAATTCACCAACCTGGCCGACACTCTGAACCTGTACGTGGACGAACTGGAAAAGCTCAAACCGCAGGATGTGGACCTGGTCTCTCTGCGCCCGGCGCTGGCGGAAATGAAGAAGGCGGCGGAGGGCTTTGAGGCGGCCCGCAAGGATGCTCCGGCCCTTAGTCCGGCCCGGCTGGCGGAAGTGAACGCCGTTCTGTACCACACCGAACGGGCCATGTTGTCACCGCAGGGGCTGCCCGGCCGGGACTGGTATCGGCACCGGTTCTACGCCCCCGGCCTCCACACCGGCTACTCCGCCAAGACCCTGCCTGGCGTTCGCGAGGCGATCGAGCAGAAGCGCTGGGAGGAAGCCCGGCAGCAGTTGGAGGGAGTAAAGAAGGCGGTGGCCGACGTGACGCGGGAGATTAACCGGGCTGCGGAACTGTTGCGCCGCTGAACGGCGCGTATAATAGCCGCATGTTGAAGCGATGCCTGTGCGCATTTTCCTTGCTGGCGGCGTGCCTCTCCGCCGGGGTGGTCCGCGTCGAAATTCAATCCCGCGGCGATGTGCTGGGTGGCCGCGAGTTCGGTCTGGCCGGAGCCTATGAGAAGCTGGCCGGCAAAGTCCATTTCGCCGTCGATCCGGCGAATCCCATCAACCAGATCATCGCCGACATCGACAAAGCCCCGCGGAACGCGGCAGGGAAGGTGGAATTCTCTTCCGATGTTTACGTGCTGCGGCCCAAGCAACTGGAGCGGGGCAACGGGGCCGTGCTGTTCGAGGTCTCGAATCGCGGCGGCAAAGGGATGCTGGGATTTTTCAACCGCGCCCGTGGCACCCTGGACCCTTCGACCGGGGCCGATTTTGGCGATGGGTTCCTGCTGAAGCAGGGCTACACGCTGGTATGGCTGGGCTGGCAGTGGGACCCGCCGCAGAAACCCGGGCTGATGCGCCTTTATGCTCCCCGTGCGCCCGGGATCACCGGAGTGGTGCGCGCCGATTTTGTGGTCACGGAGAAGGTAACTTCCCACCTGCTTTCCGATCGCGAGCACATCCCCTATCCAGCCGACGCCAACGATGCCGATGCGATCCTCACGGTGCGGGACAAAATCGACGCGCCCCGCCGGACCATTCACCGGGAGGAGTGGAAATTTTCCGCCGATAGAAACCGCGTGGAGCTGGCGGCGGGCTTCGAGCCGCTTAAGATCTATGAGGTAGTTTACACGGGGCGGGACCCGGTGCTGGCGGGACTGGGGCCGGCCGCGGTGCGCGACTTCTTCTCTTACTTGAAGTATGGGGCGGCCGCCGGCGGCAGTTCCGCGCTAGGGAGCTTCCCGCGCGCCTATGCTTTCGGCATTTCGCAGAGCGGCCGCTTCCTGCGCACGTTCCTCTACTACGGCTTCAACCAGGACGAGGCCGGCCGCCAGGTGTTCGACGGGGTGATGGCGCACGTGGCCGGCGGCGGCCGGGGCAGCTTCAATCACCGCTTCGCCCAGCCTTCGCGCGACGCCCACCCCTTCCTGAACTTTTTCTACCCGACCGATATTTTCCCCTTTGCTGACCTGGAGCAGACTGACCCGGACACCGGCCTTACCGACGGCGTTCTGGTCCGCGCGCTGAAAAGCAACACGGCGCCCCGAATCTTCTACACCAATTCGTCCTACGAATACTGGGGCCGGGCAGCATCTTTGATACATACGAGAGTGGACGGCAAATCCGACGCGCCGATCCCCGATAACGTCCGCATCTACCTGTTTGCCGGCTCGCAGCACGGCCCGGCGGCGTTTCCACCGACTCGCACCATCAGTCAGCAGCCCAATAACCCGAACGATTTCCGCTGGGCCATGCGGGCCCTGCTGGTGGCTATGGATCGCTGGGTCCGGCAGGGCCCACCGCCGCCCCCCAGCATCTATCCGCGCGTCTCCAACGATACACTGGTGGCGCCCGAGGTCGTGCAGTTTCCCAAAATTCCGGGCGTGAATTTTTCCACCCGTATTCACAAGGCTTACCGCGCCGACTACGGACCGCAGTGGAAAGCGGGGATTGTTACGCTGGAGCCGCCGCGGATCGGCAAAGCCTTTCCGATGCTGGTTTCGCAGGTCGATGCCGACGGCAACGAAACGGGCGGCCTGCGTATGCCGGAGGTAGCCGTGCCCCTTGCCACCTACACCGGCTGGAATCTTTTTGATGGCAAAGCCGGCCCCGCCGACGAACTGGCAAGTATGCAGGGCAGTTTCATCCCGTTCCCGCTGACGCGCGGCGAGCGCGAGGCCCGGGGCGATCCGCGACGGTCGATCGAGGAGCGCTATCGGGACCGCGATCAGTACATAGGGAAGGTAGCCGCGGCGGCGCTGATGCTCGTGGAGCGCGGCTATCTGCTGGACCAGGACATGCCCGCCATCCTCAAGCAGGCAGGCGAGCGCTGGGACTACGCCGTGTCCTCCGCCAGTGGAGGGCAGTGAAGCACCACACTGAGAGCGACTGCGTCCGGTTGACAAGGTTTTCAGGCGGCCACTAAAATGAAAAAGAACCCGTTTCCGGCCAGGTAGCTCAGTTGGTAGAGCGCAGCCCTGAAAAGGCTGGCGTCGGCGGTTCAATTCCGTCCCTGGCCACCATGTTTTCAGCAACTTACGAATACCTCGAACCCCGAGTTTGTTCCATTCTGTTCCGATTCTCCACTTTCCCGCGGTCCCAGCGGGCGGCGCGGTGACGGCCCGGAAAGGCTCTACTGCAGCACTCCGTGGACGTTTTCGCCGGCGCTCCGTCCCTGGCCACGGTTTCGGCTAGATCAAATTTATATCTACAGCCGCCTGGGAGCGCGCGCGGGCTCAACCAGCGCCATCTTTAACAACCACATCACGCGGACGAAGGTGAACTACCAATTCACCCGCGCGCTGTCGTTGCGGGCGATTGTGGATTACAACGGCCTGCTCCCGAATCCGTCGCTGGTGCGCTACGAGCGGGCCAAGGGCCTGACCGGCGACGTTCTGCTGACGTACCTGTTGAACCCGGGTACCGCGCTCTACATCGGCTAAAACGACCGCTACGACAATCTGGCGATCGACCCACGGCGCCGTCGAGAATAATCCGTACCCTTTCGC